>NZ_CEZJXU010000394.1:0-2472 GCF_983023055.1 Dethiosulfatibacter sp.
GTCCCATTGTGTTTGGAATAAGATGTCTAAGGATAAGTCTTCCCGTATCCGCACCGAGTGTCTTGGCTGCAAGTACGAACTCCATTTGTTTAAGCTGAAGAACCTGACCCCTTACAACACGGGCCATACCTCCCCAGCCTGTGATGGATATGGCTATTATTATAGGCTTGATTCCCGGCTTCATTACAACAATTAGGAGAATTACCCACAAAAGCTGCGGTATGGAATATACAATTTCAATTATCCTCATCATTACAAGGTCCACCTTGCCTCCTGCATATCCTGAAACCGCACCATAGATAACACCTATTGTCACATTTATTATGGTTGCAATTCCAGCAACCATAAGAGATGTTCTTGCTCCTGACCAACACCTTGAGAAAAGATCCCTTCCCAGGTTGTCGGTTCCAAACAAATGTGCTGATGACGGAGACTGACTGATTGCGCTATAATCCTGAAAATCATAAGGATATTTTGTAAATATAGGTACAAAAATAGACATTAACAAAACTGTTATAATTATAAGCAGTCCCAGAACTGCCAGTTTATTCTCCTTAAGTCTTCTCCACGCATCCTGCCAGTATGTAAGACTTTTTCTTACAATCTTTTCCGATTCATCTATATTTTTTCCGATTATTTCAAAATCTTTTTTTGTAAAATTAACATTACTCATATGAATACCCCCTTAGTCCAGTCTGATTCTAGGATCAACAACACCATACAATATATCGATTATAAACATCATGACAATCAATATTGCTGCATAGAAAATGGTTGTTCCCATTATCAGGTAATAGTCATTTTGCTTGATACTCAGAACAAAATGCTTACCCATTCCGGGGATACCGAATATGTTTTCAATTACCAGTGATCCTACAAGGATACCTGCAACTGCAACACCAAGAATTGTAACAATTGGAAGTATGGCATTTCTTATTGTATGCTTCCACAACACCTGTTGTCTAGAAAGACCCTTTGCCTTTGCAGTTCTTACATAATCCTGGTTGATTACGTCAAGCATGCTTGTTCTCATCATCCTAGCTATATATGCTATATAGCCAAAACCTAGGGCCATAACGGGTAATACTGCCTGCTGCCAAGTACCCCATCTTGCCACCGGTAACCATCCAAGCTTGGATGCAAATACATACTGGAAGAGTGATGCGAATACATAACTGGGTACCGATACCCCCAGAACTGCCAGTACTATGACAAAATAGTCAAAGAATTTATTTCTGTTTAATGCTGCAACTATACCAAAGAAAATTCCAAGAGTTGCACCTACTGTAATGGCCATGCCTCCAAGCTTTCCTGAAACTGGAAATGACTCAGAAAGTATTGTGTTTACCGACCTGGCCCTGTAGTACATAGAGTCGCCCAAATCACCCTTAAGCAAGTTCAACAAATACTTGCCATACTGAACAATCAGCGGCTGGTCCAACCCGTATTTGGCCATCATGTTTTCAAGAATTTCCGGAGGAATCTTCTTGTTACCTGTAAATGGATCCCCAGGTATTGCATGCATGAGGAAAAACGTAATAGTTATAATAACCCACAATGTTAATATTGCTATAAGAAATCTTTTCAAAGTAAATTTTAGCAAATTCCACACCTCCAATTATTTTTGGGTTAATTCAATTACGAAATAATTATAATATTTTATGAATAATCTTTAATATAATATCCCGTATTTAAACTATACTTTATAAATCCAAGGTATGCAATTAACAAAGTGTTAACATTTATTAACTAAACGTAATAATGAACTCTGACAAAACTAACTATTTAAGAAATCAAGAGCTTCAGTTTCGCCAAGTATGGTTATACCCAGATCTTGAGCCTTTGTGTATTTTGAACCAGGATTTTCGCCTACAACAACAAAATCCGTCTTCTTGCTGACACTTCCTGTAACCTTTCCTCCCTGATTCTCAATCATAGTCTTCAAATCCTTCCTGTTGATTCCAAGGGTTCCTGTTATTACAACAGTTTTTTCATTGAAAAAACCTTCTGTTTTCTTCCCACCTTTATGGACTGGGTTCACTCCCTTGTCAAGAAGCTTCCTAACACTTTCCACTATTTTCTCATCATGAAAAAAGGCTATTATCTCCTCTGCTACAATAGCTCCTATGTCCTGAATATTTATTAGTTCTTCATGACTTGCATCTCTCAGCTTTTCCAGACTTCCATAATTCTCAGCAAGGTCCGTAGCAGTTTTTATACCTACATTGGGTATTCCCAGGGCATAAATGAAATTCTTCAGATTGCAATTCTTGCTTGATTCGATTGCCTTCAACAGATTTTCTGCTTTTTTCTGTCCAAACCTTTCAAGGTCCACTAAATAGTCAATATTAAGATCATAAAGGTCGGAAATGCTTTTAAGGTCCATCTCTTCAAAAAGCTGAGAGGCTGTTTTCTCACTGAAGCCTTCTATATTCATTGCATCCCTGCTTCCGTAATGGACTATTGAAGCAA
>NZ_CEZJXU010000395.1:0-2462 GCF_983023055.1 Dethiosulfatibacter sp.
TCAGTCGGGAAGATGGTACTATTACAAGTACGACTCGGGAACTCCTGTAGCCAAAGCATATATTGGACAGCACTCGGCAAATGTACATCTTATTCCATCAGACGACCTTGTAGCAAAACAGATAAGTAATGTGGGAGTAAACGACCTTGTTGAGTTGGAAGGTTATCTTGTATACGTAAAGGGAGATAATTTTACCTGGAATTCAAGTTTGACCAGAAATGATACTGGAGATGGAGCATGTGAAGTATTATATGTAGAAAAAATTTCAGTCAAATAGAATTTTGTATAAAGGGAAATGTAAGGATAAAGATTTTGAAAATAGATATGGACAAATGCTATAATGGGTGTTAATATGATATCAAATTGAATATAGTTTTTTAGGTTCACAAATGTGATTAATAGGGAAGTCAGGTGTAAGACCTGCACAGCCCTCGCTGCCGTAATTGTTTGCCATTGTCAATAACCACTGGGATAGCCCGGGAAGGTGACAATGGCCATAAACATCAGTCGGAAGACCTGCCTGGAAATTGTTTTATCAACTTCGATGGGAGGTTAGGTATTTTTTTATTGCAATCAAGACGAAAACCGCCCATCATGGCGGGTTTTTTATTGTCAAAGGAGAAATATGGAAACCCAATTAACATCAAAGATAAGAAAATCACTAATTGCAGGAATCATACTTATGATACTCATTGCCTTAAGCGTCACTATGTCGGTGAATTTCGGTACAGCGGAAATATCTTTTGCAGATGTATGGAAGATTATTATTGGAAAGATATTTAACATGCCTTCCATTATTGGTGAGATAAAAGATTCTTCAATAGCTATAGTATGGAATATAAGACTTCCAAGGATTTTGACAGGAGCGATGGTTGGGATGGGACTTGCAGTTTCAGGTACTGTTTTTCAATCAATACTTATGAATCCACTAGCGGATCCATATACAATAGGAGTGTCAACTGGAGCGGCTTTTGGAGCGTCCCTGGCCATATATATAAATATTTTTCTTGAAAACATACAGGTGCCAATAATACTGTTTGCATTCACTGCAGCTCTTATCACCTTGTCGCTTGTCATAGTACTTGCTGAAAAGGGAAGAAAATTCGACAGCAGTAGTTTGATTATATCAGGAATCATAGTAAGTTCAATACTTTCAGCTGGAATAAGCTTCATAAAGAATGCAGCAGGAGAAGAAGTTGGAGCAATCGTGTTCTGGCTAATGGGAAGTCTAGTATCAAGAAGCTGGACCCATGTGCATCTTTTAACACCCTTAATATTCTTTGGAACATTGATTTGCATATTTTTTTCAGCGGATCTTAATATTGTATCACTTGGTGAAGATACTTCAGTTAGTTTGGGAATAGAAACAAAAAAAATTAGATTTATTTATCTTGTGACGGCATCCCTTATGACTGCTGCCTGTGTTTCCGTAAGTGGAATAATAGGGTTTGTGGGGCTCATAGTACCTCATATGCTCAGGTTCATACTTACTCCGGACAACAGAATTCTTATACCATTGTCTGGACTTCTCGGATCAATAGTGCTAATGGTGTCGGATAATTTTTCAAGAGTGTTATTTACAAATGAGATTCCAGTAGGAATCATTACAACACTTCTTGGAGGTCCTTTCTTTCTCTTCATATATCTAAGGAGGGGAAAAAGATGATAAAGGCGGAAAATATAAATTTCAGTTATGGAAGCAAGGAGATACTCAGCAAAGTTTCCCTAAATATAAAGGAAAACACCTTCAATTCAATTATAGGTCCAAATGGAGCTGGGAAGACAACTTTCATGAGACTCGTAAGCGGGCTTAATCAATCATATGAAGGAAATATAACATATTACAATAACGATTACAGAAATATAGGACCAAAGGAAAGAGCAAGAAGCTATGCTATTGTTCAGCAACATTATTCAACAAGATTTACGTATACCTGTTATGAAATGATATGTATGGGAAGACATCCTCACATTAGCAGGCTCGAAAGGCTTGGAAGGGATGATTATGATCTGATTAATTCAATCATTGAAAAACTTGGAATAGAGGAATTGACAGACAAGAAAACAACGGAAATTAGCGGAGGTGAGTTTCAGAAGGTAATACTGGCAAGGGCTCTTGTTCAGGAGCCTGAAGTTTTGTTTCTCGATGAAGCTTTCTCGGAAATGGATATAAGTGCAAAACTTGGCATGATAAAAATGCTTAAAAAATCTGTAGATGAAAAGAAGCTTACTGTCGTTTCCATAATGCATGATCTGAATACGGCATATCGATATAGTGATGTAATTCATATATTAAAAAGGGGAGAGCTATATGGATCAGGAAACCCCAATGAAATATTTAATGAAGAATCAGTTAGGGATGTATTCAATCTTGACGTAGAAATATTGCCTGGTAAAGGCTTTATTATAAATTAACTTAAAAGGAGAAATAAAGAGAATGAAAAAAGTTATTGGATTATTGC
>NZ_CEZJXU010000396.1:0-2452 GCF_983023055.1 Dethiosulfatibacter sp.
TCAATGGACTCCTCAGGTTCAACAGTTTCCATGAATATGGATATGAGCATGACCTACAGCGACCTTAACGGAAACTTCGATATTGAAGTTCCTCAGGATGTTTTAGATGCAGCTGTTGAATCTGTAGATGTAATAGAAATAGAAATAGATCAATAGACTTATAGTAAATTAGTCAAATATAACCAATAGATAATTTAAGCTCTGTGTTGTAGCTATCGGATGTAGTCCCTTATTGCTGCAGTACAGGGCTTTTTATTTTCTTAGTCTATTATTTAAAAGTATACTCGCAATTCATTTTATTCATTATTACACATTGTATCCAAAATACAAATTTTGTACAAAATTTGTAATTGCATCACATACAACATCGTGCTATAATTAAGCATACGTTTTCATAACTCACGGAATGAAGCGTCTGGAATTGATCGCAAATAAATTAATCGGCTTAAATTACATCTATTCATTTTAATCACCGTTGCGTAAAACTTGACAGTTCAAACAGCACACTTAAAATGTAGTAGATTTTTTTGTGCACATTTTTTCATCAATGAAATACAATTCCGGAATAATGTATCTCGCTGACAAACAAAAAGTAAAAGAGGAGTTGTTTTAATGGAACAGAAAAAAATTAAAGAACCACAGAAAAGAGAACAATGGGGATCAAAGATTGGATTTATTATGGCTGCAGCCGGATCTGCAGTTGGTCTAGGAAACATTTGGAAATTTCCATTTACTGCCGGAGAAAATGGTGGTGGAGCATTCGTATTTATTTATTTAATTTTTATCGTACTAATAGGTTTCAGCATTATGTTGACAGAATTTGCACTTGGTAGAAGAAGTAAGCTCGCTGCAGTAGGAGCATTCAAGTCTGTAGACAAAAAATGGACATTTGTAGGAATCATAGGTGTTTTAAGTGGATTCTTGATTATGGGATTCTATCCTGTAGTTGGCGGATGGGCACTTGCTTACATTTTCAAGGTGACGGGAGGTCTGCTAAACAGTCCGGAACTAATAGGAAGTACTTTTGGAGAATTCATAACTAACCCCACTATTCCACTAATGTGGATGGTTGCTTATCTCGGAATAAACATTGTTATTGTATCGAAGGGAATATCTTCAGGTATAGAAAAAGCTGGTAAGATACTCATGCCACTGTTGTTCGGAATACTTATATTAATTGCAATTAAAGGTTTAACCCTTCCAAATGCCATAGATGGTGTGAAGTTCCTCTTCCAACCTGATTTCAGCAAGGTAACAGGAAAGGTGGTACTGGCAGCACTAGGCCAGGCATTCTTCTCTCTTTCACTTGGTATGGGATGTATGATTACCTATGGGTCATATCTTGATAAGAAAGAAAACCTTGTAAGCACTACTGGAATAATTACAGCCATGGACACTGGTGTTGCACTTCTTGCAGGTCTGGCAATGTTCCCGGCAATGTTTGCATTCGGCATCGCTCCAACAGAAGGACCTGGACTAGTATTCATTGTAGTTCCTTCTCTATTCGCAGCAATGGGCGGAATTGGAACTGTCTTCGCGACATTGTTCTTTGTAGCACTTGCAGTTGCAGCCCTTACTTCTTCAGTATCACTGCTAGAGGTAGTTGTGTCATATCTGATAGACGAAAAGAAACAACCAAGAAAGAAGGCAGTTTTAATAGCCTCTTCAATAATGGCTGCTTTATGTATACTTTCTTCACTATCACTTGGAGGACTTGGACCAAAACTCTTCGGAACGGGAGCATTTGATGTATTCGACCTTCTCACAGACAAGATTTATCTTGCTATAGGTGGAATGCTTATTAGTATATTTGCTGGATGGAAAATCAAGAAGGAAGATCTGTTCAATGAGATTACAAACGGCGGTACTTTTAACTATGCATTCCTTAACATTTGGTATGTACTGATTAAATACATAATACCTGTAGTTATTCTAGTTGTTGCCGTCAACGGTATATTTGAAGGTTTCAATACCGGATCAGGACCTATAATGCTAGTAGGTATAGGTATCATGGCATTCTTTGCCGTCATATCTAAGAAACTTTAAAACTTTTTAAAAGAAATTAAACAAGGAGCAGTCTCATTGCTGGAATTTTCCAGATGGGCTGCTCCTTTTATTCACAGATATCCATTTGTAAATATTATCCTGCTGTGATATTATATATAACCGAGAAATGAAATATTTATTAATTATATGACGGAGGAACATACATGGATAATTTACCTAATTGCCCCAAGTGCAATTCAGAATATACCTATGAAGACGGTATGATGCTCATCTGTCCCGAATGCGGACACGAGTGGAACCCAAATGTTGATACAGCAGCAGAAGAGGGTCTTGTAGTAAAGGATTCAAATGGAAACATATTGAAGGACGGAGATTCAGTCTCTGTAATTAAAGACTTGAAAGTTAAAGGAAGCTCTGCTCCCATTAAACAGGGAACAAAGGTAAA
>NZ_CEZJXU010000397.1:0-2449 GCF_983023055.1 Dethiosulfatibacter sp.
GGAATAGAACTCTATGCAAAAGCAGAGTGGTACAAGGATGGAATGACAGAAGATGGAATTACTATTGAAACGGGAATAGGAATAGGGAAAGTCACTAAAAAAGGACTTTCAGTGGCTCCGGGAAATCCTGCCATCAACCCTGTTCCAATGAAGATGATAAGGGAAGAAGCAGCTAAGGTTCTTCCGGATGGAAAAAGTGCAAAGATTACTCTATGGATTCCAAAGGGTGAAGAGCTGGCGAGAAAAACATTCAATCCAAGGCTTGGAATTATTGGAGGAATTTCCATAATAGGAACCACTGGAATTGTGGAACCCATGTCGGAAGAGGCTCTTAAAGAATCCTATGCTATTGAGATAAACATGATGGTGAAGGAAAACAATAAGACAATAATCTTTACTCCAGGAAATTACGGACTTGATTATATAAAGAAAAACAATCTTGATGAGAAAAAGGCAGTGAGGACTAGTAACTTCATAGGATACATGCTGGATAAAAGCCTGGAATACGGTGTGGAGAACATACTCTTCGTAGGACATGCAGGAAAAATGACAAAGATTGCAGCAGGTGTTTACCAGACCCACAGCAAATACGGTGACGGAAGGCTTGAAACTATTGCTGCCTTTGCAGGAATCTGCGGTTATGAAAGGGATGTCCTTGAGAATATACTTTCCTCCATAACTACAGATGAGGCAATAGGATATATAGAGGATAAAAGACATGAGGTCTATGAAATGATCTGTGAAAGGGCTGCGGAGAAATGCAGAGCCAGAGTCTTTGGAGATGTAAATGTGGAAACAGTAATTTTCACCAATGAATATGGTTTCTTGGGCAAAAGTAAAAATGCCCATAAACTTATAAAGGAGCTTGAAATTGGAAAGGATTAACATACTTGGAATGGGTCCCGGAAGCAGTGAATATGTGTTGCCTATTTCCCGGGAAATAATTGAGAAATCAGACATACTTATAGGGTCGGAAAGATATATAGACGATTACTGCAGTGACGGTCAAAAATCAATAGTTCTGTATTCAAACTATCCACAGGTCGTTGAATATCTTAGGAAAAATCTTGGAAGGGAAAGGATATCCATACTGGTTTCAGGGGATTCATCCTTCTACAGCTTGACAACATATATAAAGAAAAATATAGAAGTAAAGAATCTCAACATAGTTCCTGGAATAAGCTCACTTCAGTATTTATTTTCAAGAATAGGAATTAGCTACGAAAGGACACTCCTTACAAGCCTTCATGGCAGAGAGGAAGATTTCTGGGAAAGAGCCATGGATTTTGACAACATAGGAATCCTTACAGACAAGAATTGGAATCCAAAAATGATTGCAGAAGAGATAATAAAAAGAAATATGGACTTTAAATACATTTATGTTGGGGAAAAGCTGACCTATGGGGATGAAAAGATAAGTAGAATGACCATGGAAGAATGTCTTGAATTTGAAACTGACAATATAAATGCGGTGGTGATATCAAATGAATAGGAAAATAGTGCCGGGAATAGATGATGGAGACTTCATAAGAGAAAATGCACCAATGACGAAGAAAGAAGTAAGGGTAATCACCTGTTCGAAGCTCAACCTTGAAAAGGACTCAAAGGTACTGGACATAGGCGGAGGAACGGGTTCGACATCAATAGAGTTTGCAAGTCTTTCTCCGGAAATACAAGTTACAGTAATCGAGAGAAATTTTGATTCTTTTGAACTTATTAAAAAGAACATTGAAAAGTTCGGATTGGAAAATATTAGACCAATGTGTGGCAGGGCATGTGAAGACCTTCCAGATGAGAAATTCGACAGAATCTTCATAGGCGGTAGCGGAGGCAACATGGAGGAAATATTCCAGTGGATGGGAAGTCATCTTTCAGAAGGTGGAACCGTTGTAGCCAACACATTGACCATAGAAAACCTTTATAAAATGACATCAATGCTTAAGGAATACAACTATGAAAATATTGATGTAACCCAGGTGAATATTTCAAAAGGAAAAAACATTGCAAACCTAACAATGATGATTGCAAACAATCCCATATTTATAATATCGGGAGACAAGAAAACTTTATAAAACGAAAAACACAAGACATAAAAAAACAGGAGAATTATTATGAGCCAGGTATATTTCATAGGCGCCGGACCGGGTGCCACAGATTTGATAACAATTAGAGGAGCGAAACTCATAGAAAAAGCTGACGTGCTTATCTATGCAGGATCACTCGTGAACAAGGAAATACTTGATTTCAACAAGAAAAGTGATGAAATCTATAATAGTGCGTCAATGAATCTTGATGAGGTACTTGAGGTAACAATAAAGGCAGTTGAAGAAGGAAAAACTGTAGCAAGAATCCATACAGGAGATCCTTCAATATATGGAGCCATCAAGGAGCAGATGGACGAGCTTGAAAAGCACGACATCGAATTCGAAGTTGTTCCTGGAGTAAGCTC
>NZ_CEZJXU010000398.1:0-2447 GCF_983023055.1 Dethiosulfatibacter sp.
AAGAGAGTTGCAGTAAAAGGAATAATTAATGATGTCTATGATGAAATCAAGAACATAATGGAGGTGCAATAATGACTGTTGAAATGTCTGATAAAAAAACTGCAAAGTTCAAATATATTGGAGAAAGAATAGTAAGACCGGATGCTCGTGACAAGGCAAGGGGGAAAACTAAATATACTGGTGATTTAAGAAGGCACGATATGCTCTTTGCCAAGCTTGTTACCAGTACAAAAGCCCATGCAAAAGTTACAATTCAAAAGGAAGAGGCACTTAAAATTGATGGAGTAAAGGCTGTTTTTACTTACGATGACGTACCTCACAAGGCTTATTGCTCAAATCAGCGTTTCCCTGGAGATGTTTCGGATCAGGATGAATATATTCTTCATGAAATTGCAAAGCACGTTGGAGACAGAATTGCACTGGTTGTAGGAGAAAGTTATGAAGCTGTAGATAGAGGAATAAAGGCTGTAAAAGTTGATTATGAAGAACTTCCTGCCGTAATAGGACTTGAAGAATCAAAGAAGGATGAAACATTGGTATTCAAGGATACTAATCTATTATTCAGCAAGTCATTGTCTTGTGGAGATATGGATAAGGGATTTGAAAAGGCAGACTATATAATAGAAGATGAAGGTACTACACCAAGAATTCATCAGGGAGCAATAGAGAATCATGTATCACTGGTAGAGCCTGATATGTTTGGAAATTTGATTGTATGGTCTCCGTGCCAACATGTTTTTTGGATTCAAAATGTTATTTCCAATGCTCTTGATTTACCTTCAGACAAAATAAGGGTAATAAAGTCGGTAATAGGTGGTTCTTTCGGTGGAAAGAGTATGCCTGTACTTGAGCCTATTGCTGCCTTTGCAGTTTTAAAGCTGAACAAGCCTGTACAGATACTTATGGAAAGAAAGCATTCCATAGGGACAGTAAGAGTTCGTAACAGTACAAAACAAAAAATCAGAACAGGTATTACAAAGGATGGAAAGATTGTAGCAAGAGACATAGCCATGGAGTTTGATGGCGGTGCTTATATAACTAATGGAGTGGCAATAACAATAGCAACAGGGAAAAAAGCCTTTAGAACATACGATATTGAAAACCAGAACTATAGTGGAAGCATATATTTTACAAATACTACTCCTGGTGGAGTTTGTAGAGGATATGGATCACCTCAGATTCATGCCATCACAGAAATAAACATTAACAATGCTGCGAAAAAAATCGGCATGGATCCAGTGGATTTCAGAATAAGGAATGCATTTGAACCAAAAGAATTTGATGAAAAGGGCGTTGACCATATAGGAAGTCCGGCAATTGGTAATGGAAGGATCAAGGATTGTCTCATCGATGGAATGGAAGCATTCAACTGGAAGGAAAGAAAAGAAAAAATCAAGGAAAAAAATACTGAAAGATATGCCTATGGTCTTGGAGTTGCAGCCGCAGCTCATGGAAATGGATATCACGGCGGAGCTCCTGATTATACAAATGTTGATATTCGGATGATGTCTAACAATAGAGTAGTAGTAAAGATTGGAATACATGATCTTGGATGTGGTACAGTACTTAGCATGCAGCAGATTGCAGCAGAAGTCCTAGATATAAACCCTTTGAATATAAATGTTCCCCAGGCTGACACACATATTTCTCCATATGATTCAGCAGGATCACAGGCCAGCAGGGTAACCTTTGTTTGTGGTAGAGCATTACAGGAGGCATCTGAACTTCTTAAAGAGAAAATGCTGGACATCTATACAAGAAAATTCAACTGTAACAGGGAATATATTAAAATGGAAGACGGTATAATTTCCTGTGGTGGAGAAAATGAAATTACATATGGAGATCTTGCAACAATAAGTGAAAGAGATTTTGAATCTACACTTAAAGAGGTAATAGAATATAGATCCAAGGTAAATCCTGCTACATATGCAGTATCATTTATAGAAGTAAAAGTTGATAAATATACAGGCTTGTTTGACATAGTAGATGTGCTGGCAGTCCAAGATGCCGGACAGGTAATAAATAGAACTCAAGCAGAAGGCCAGGTTCAGGGTGGTGCACATATGAGTCTTGGAATGGCAATGTGTGAAGAGGTTGAAATTGACTCAAAAGGAAATCTCAAAAGTGAGAACTTCTCAAAATATCATGTTATTAATGCACCTTCAATGCCGGAAGTAAGAACTTTATTTATTGAAAAAGGTGAAACAAGAGGACCTTTTGGAGCAAAAAGTATTGGAGAAATGGCTACTGTTGCACCAGGGCCGGCACTTATTAATGCAATTAATGATGCTTTAGATACAAATATCACTGAACACCCAGCAACACCTGAAAGAATCATTAAAGCTTTAAGTGAAAAGTAATATGATGTTTTAACTATACAAGCCGGCTTAGCCGGCTTGTATTATTTTTTGTAGATTTTTGATACCTTTTCTATCGAACCTAATCGA
>NZ_CEZJXU010000399.1:0-2442 GCF_983023055.1 Dethiosulfatibacter sp.
GAAGCCATCAGGGTTGTAAACAATAAGGCAATAATAAATATTGAAAAATGCATACACTGCGGTGAATGCATGAGAGTGTGTCCGTATAATGCATATGAGCCAAATACTGACAAGCTTCAAGATATTGACAAGGACAAGATATCAATTGTTATACCTTCAGTTGCCGTCTATGGACAGTTCGGACATGGAACCGAAATATGCAAGATACACAGATCCTTGCTTACCATTGGATTTGACTATGTATATGACGAAAGCTGGGGAGCTGATTTGGTATCAAAGGCCATAGGCAAGAAGCTTAAGGGAAAAAACAATCCCAAACCTTTGATTAATTCAAACTGTCCTGCAGTTATAAGACTGATTAAGGTTAAATATCCATCCTTGCTGGAACATATGATTGAAATACAGTCTCCCATGGAGATAGCCGCAAGGCTGGCCATAAAAAAAGTAAAGGAAATATTCAAGAAATCAAACAAACCTATAGAGGTTTTTTACATATCACCCTGTCCTGCCAAGGCAATTAGTGTCATAAAACCTATTGGGGCAAGTAGATCCAGTATAGACAAGGTTATTTCCTTCAAGGAGATATATGGAGACCTGGTAAGGGCTATTAAGATACAGGACGACATGTGTTTTTCAACACCATCCCTAACTGGACTTCAATGGTGTATTTCCGGAGGGCAGGCCAAGGCTGTAAATGCGGACAACAGCATAGCTGTTTCCGGTATTGAAAATGTAATGAACATTCTTGATGAAATAGAGCTAGGAAAGCTTGGTTATGTCGACTTTGTAGAGCTTATGTCATGTAACGGAAGCTGTGTTGGAGGATCCTTTAACTTTGAAAATCCTTTTGTTGCAAAAAACAACATTAATTATATAATCAAAAATACTGACGATTCTATGATTCTTAATGATGACCTGGAAAAATTCGAGGAATTTGAAGAGCTTGGATATTTTGAAGATGAACTGGATCTTAAAGATATCATTGAAAGAAAGATAGACCTCAAGGCGGCTGTCAGAAGGATGGAGGAAATCGAGAAAATATATGGTATACTTCCAAGACTTGACTGTGGTTCATGCGGATCGCCTACATGCAGGGCACTAGCCGAGGACATTGTTGACGGAATCAATGAATTGGACAGCTGCGTAATACTAAAATTGAGAAATAGGAGCTGATATTATGAAACTCAGTACAATAATAGAAGAACTTGAACTTGAAATAGTAACAGGAGAAACAGGAATAAGAAATATCGAGATTGAAGGAGTGTATATAGGAGACCTTCTTAGTCTTGTAATGGCAAAGGCAAAACATGATGAAATATGGATTACTATCCAGACACATATAAATGTTGTTGCAATTTCAGACCTTCTTGATCTGGGGGCAATTCTTATTGCTGAAAACATGGAAATAGATGAAGACACCATTGAAAAGGCATTAGATATGGAGAAGGTTGTACTGAAGTCTAAATTACCAGCCTTTGAACTTGCCTGCAGGCTTCATGGCCTGGGAATGTAGTGAAGCTTTACTATGATCTGCACATCCACTCGGGATTGTCTCCCTGTGGAGAAAATGAGATGACTCCAAATAATATTGTGAACATGTCTCTTATAAAAGGATTGGACATAATATCAGTCACAGATCACAATACAGCCGAAAACTATCCGGCTATAAAGGCTGTTGCCGATAAGGCTGGTATGAAAGTGCTGCCAGGGATAGAGATTACCACGAGAGAAGAGGTTCATATTCTTGCCTATTTCAACACTTATGAAGATGCAAAGCTTATATCCGACAAGCTATACGAAGCATTGCCGGATATAAAAAACAGACCTGAAATTTTCGGGGAACAGTTAATCTATGATGAAATGGATAATGTCAAAGGGAACCTTGAAAAGCTTCTCATTAATGCTACAACTTTTACAGTAAAGAATGTCATAGAAATGGTAAAGGCTGTTAAGGGAGTTGTGATACCTGCCCATGTTGAAAAGAAAGCCAATGGAATCATTGGAGTACTTGGATTCATACCGGTGGAATACAAATTCGACTTCATAGAAGTGAAGTCAAAGGAGTATGAAAACAGATTCATAGAGAAATACAAAAAAATCTACAATTCAGACGCTCACAGACTGGAAGATATATCGGAGACGGAAAATTATTTTGATTGTGATGACGTGGAATCGATGATAAAATATATTGGAATTGGAAAGTAGGAGATATCCTGCTTTTTATTTTGTACGGATTAAAAAAGTTTGCAATAACCTCTTACTCTGATGGTGTGATTATTGTAGCTTTATTATGGAGGTATCAATTGAAAAACAACTATATTCTTTTGTTTGTTGGAGTCGTTCTTTCTGCTACATCATCTGTGTTTGTCAAGTTTGTTGACGTCCATCCCTTTGCAGTATCATTTTACAGGGTGTTTTTTGCGGGGGTGTTCTGGCTCATTG
>NZ_CEZJXU010000400.1:0-2434 GCF_983023055.1 Dethiosulfatibacter sp.
GGAAATGGCATGATGATTATAGAATGTAGAAAAAACTATAAGTTGTTGGAAGTTGTAAAAGATATTATAATATAAGCTACAGAGCGCTGGAAAGAAACACAAAAAGGACGGTAGACATGAATCGTGATTATATAGAGATATCTGAAAAAAGAAAAAGAGAACATATTGAAAACTTTTTAAAAGGAAAGAACAATAATTCTGCCTTGTTTGAAGATATCGTTCTTGAAAATAATTCATTTCCAGAACTGGACTTTCCAGAGATTGTAACAGAATTCATGTTCCTTAATAAGAAAATAGATTATCCGGTAATGATAAATGCTGTTACAGGAGGATTTGACGGAGCTGTTGAAATAAACAGGGGTCTTGCTGAACTGGCAAACAGATTCAACATACCCATGGCTGTTGGATCCCAGTCTCTTGGATTGAAGAGCGGCAATTATGAATCCTATACTGTAGTCAGAGAAATCATGAAGGACAAGGTAGTCATAGCAAATGTTTCTGCCCACTCGACCTTGGACGAAATATCAAGGGCTGTTGAGATGATTGAGGCAGATGCAGTGCAGCTTCACCTTAATGCTCCACAGGAAATGTGTATGGACGAGGGTGACAGGCACTTCAGGGGAATACTTGATAATATCGAATATGTATCAAAACGTATTGAAGTTCCAGTTATAGTAAAGGAAGTAGGTTTTGGCATGACACATTCTACAGTCAGGAAGCTTGTGGATATTGGAATTGAGTATGTGGATATTGGTGGTAAAGGCGGTACGAATTTCATTGAAATAGAAGATATGAGAAATGAAACCATGGACTATTCCGATCTTTATGACTGGGGAATACCCACAGCAGCAAGTCTATTACATTGTAGTAAATTAAGCAGCAAGATAAATATAATAGCAAGCGGAGGGATAAACTCCGCATCGGATATAGTGAAGTCCCTGGCTATGAATAGCTCGTTGACTGCTGTCTGTGGAGTTGTCTTCAGGAGATATATGGAAAGCGGATATAACTCTACGGAGAAGATGATGGAAGGTATGTTCCATAAGATGAAGGTTATTATGATGCTCCTTGGATGCAGAAAAATAGAAGAATTGAGAAATGTTTCTCCCTTGATAAAGGGAGAACTTAAAGAATGGATGAGGGATTGAGTTAAATTATGAAAGAAACTGAACTGTACCAACCGGTAAAGGATCTGTTTGAGGGAATGGGTTATGAGGTTTTTAGCGAAGTGAACGATATAGATGTGGTAGCTGTAAAGGATGACAAAAGAATAGTAATAGAGCTTAAAACTTCATTTAGTATGAAGCTTATACTTCAAGCTGTAAAGAGACAGAAAATATATAAAGATGTATATGTTGCCATACCTTTCCCGAAATTTAAGAAAAGATTTTCAAAGGATTTCAAGGACAAGGAATATTTACTGAGAAGACTAGAACTAGGACTGATTTTTGTTTCACTTGGTGAAAAGAATACCTATGCTCAAATTGTACTGGAGCCGAATCTTTTTGATTTATCAAGGAGCAGATCCAGGAGCAAGAAAAAGAGGGAAATGGTTGACCAAGAACTGTCCAACAGACACGGAGACAACAATGTGGGTGGAACAAAAGGAAAACTGATTACAGTATACAGGGAAAAGGCTCTTGTATTGGCCTCTTACTTGAGAGAGACAAACGACATGACCACAAAGGAGTTAAGAGAAGCTTCTGGAAATGATAAGACAACAAATATCCTTTACAAAAACTACTACGGATGGTTCGATAGGGCAGGAAAAGGAGTCTATAAACTCAGCGAAAGGGGTCGCTGTGAGGTAGAGGATTACAATCATGTAATAGATAAAATTAGAGGTGTTGAGGACTAAAATCCCCTGTCATACAGTTTTAGACTGCATGACAGAGGATTCTCCATATCAGTGTTTCAATTATTCTGCATTTACACAGTCTTCAGTACCTGCTCTAAGTCTGTCACCGTTTCCAGAACCGTCTTGTGCACCGTAATGTCCGTTGCCGTGTCCTCTTCCTTCTTCAATGCCGCTTCCGTCTCTCAAACCGTTGCCTTTCATTTCCTGTGATCCGTTTCCAAGACCGCTTCCGTCTCTTAGGATTTCACCGTTCATTTCATGTGCTCCGTTCTGCCTGTTGCCCTGACCTGTTCCTTTTTCAATGTCGCTTCCGTTATTTAAGCCGTTGCCTTTCATTCCTTCTCCAGATCCATCTGCATATCTGTTCATAATTCTTTGCCCTTGATCTTCACCGTATGGACATTCTAATGCGACTACTTCGTCTTCAACCACTTCTTCCACCCCCGTATCTGCAAATGCAAATACCATCGTTCCCATTGCCACCATTACAACCAATACAATACTTAATAATTTTTTCATTTTAAATCTCCTTTTATAAATTGTATTTGTTTTTCTTAACCTAATATTAAACCTTTT
>NZ_CEZJXU010000401.1:0-2430 GCF_983023055.1 Dethiosulfatibacter sp.
TTTCTGTATTTGCTCCAGTTATCCATTATTTCCTTGGCAACCATACTGTCTGTATATTCAAGATGTTCGGATATCATCTTCTTTACTCGATCCATATTTCCCTTAGTAGGCTTTTCCAAAAGAATAAGGTCCATGTTGCAATTATCTTCAAGACTGTCGTCAACATCAAGTACCACAGCAGTACCACCACTCATTCCAGCTGCAAAGTTCCTGCCTACTGCGCCAAGTATTACAACAAATCCGTCCGTCATATATTCACATCCGTGGTTTCCAACTCCTTCAACAATAGCGCTAGCACCGCTGTTTCTTACTGCGAATCTTTCACCAACTATACCATTGATATATACCTTCCCACTTGTAGCACCATACATTATTGTATTTCCAGCAATTATACTCTTTCCATATTCAGCTTCTCTAGGTTTTCTGATAATGATTTTTCCACCAGAAAGTCCCTTTCCTACATAATCATTGGCGTCACCTTCTAGTTGAAGGGTAAGACCCTTTATAGCGAAAGCACCGAAGCTTTGTCCCGCAGAACCGTAGAATTTGAAATCCAAAGTATCGTCTTCATATTTTTCGTTAGGGAATGTCTTGGCAATTTCACCACTAAGCATTGTTCCAACAGTTCTGTCAAGGTTCTTGATTTCATAGGAACCTGAAACCTTTGTTTTATTCTTGAAAAATCCCTGACTCTGTTGTATCAACTTGGAATCCATATTTCCTTCAAGTCCATGATCCTGGGCTATTGAGCAGTATGGAGTTATCCTTCTAGGAACATCAGGTCTATATAGTATTTTACTTAAATCAAGAGTCTTGGCCTTCCAATGATCTATTTCTTTATTTACTTCAAGCTTATCCACTCTTCCTACCATTTCGTTAATGGTTCTGAATCCAAGCTCAGCCATATATTCTCTCACTTCTCTAGCGATAAATTTCATAAAGTTTATTACATATTCAGGTTTACCACAGAAGTTCTTTCTAAGTTCCCCATCTTGAGTTGCAACACCCATTTCACAATTGTTATTCTGACAATGCCTAAGCATTACACAACCAACCGCAACAAGACAAGTAGTTGCAAATCCGAATTCCTCAGCTCCTAGAAGACATGCTATTGCTACGTCTCTTCCTGTTTTTAGCTGACCGTCAGTCTGAATCCTTACCCTGCTTCTAAGGTTATTAAGAAGAAGGACCTGATGAGTTTCAGAAAGACCTATCTCCCAAGGTATTCCAACATTTCTTATTGACGACAGTGGTGCAGCTCCAGTACCACCGTCATGTCCGCTTATGAGTATTATATCAGCATGTGCCTTCACAACACCTGCAGCAACAGTTCCAACTCCATTTTCCGATACAAGTTTTACACTTATCTTTGCAGCAGGGTTTGAATTTTTAAGATCAAATATTAATTGAGCCAGGTCCTCTATTGAATATATATCATGGTGAGGTGGAGGCGAAATAAGATCTATTCCTGGTATTGCATGCCTTATCTTTCCTATGTACTCATTTACCTTCTTTCCAGGAAGGTGTCCACCTTCTCCAGGCTTTGCACCCTGGGCAACCTTTATTTGAAGCTCGTCTGCAGACGCTAAGTAGTCGATTGTTACACCAAATCTTCCTGAAGCAACCTGTTTTATGGAACTGTTTCTATTGTCAACATCATTGATAGTAAGCAGTCTCGCTCGGTCTTCTCCGCCTTCTCCCGAGTTACTCTTTCCTCCAATTCTATTCATGGCTATAGCTATAGTCTCATGTGCTTCCTTACTTATTGAACCGACAGACATCGCTCCTGAACAGAATCTTTTCAGTATTTCAGATACAGGTTCAACTTCTTCAATCGGTATAGATTTTTTATTTTTAAACTTGAACATACTTCTTATTGTTGTAAGGTTTTGGGCCTGGTCATTGACATTGGCAGTATATTCCTTAAACTTGGAATAATCCCCCCTCCTGACAGATTGCTGAAGTCCAAATATTGTATCTGGATTAAAGAGGTGGAATTCCCCGTTCTTTCTCCATTTATAAAGACCGCCTACATCGAGGTCGTCGTTTTTACTTCTAAGAATATTGTATGCTTCCCTGTGTCTCATAAGTATTTCTTCGGCTATTTCATCAATTCCAATTCCGCCTATTCTTGTAGGTGCACCACCGAAATACTTATCCACAGTTTCCTCATTTATACCAAGAATTTCAAATATCTGCGCACCATGATAACTTTGTATTGTACAAATACCCATCTTCGAAAGAATCTTGGCAAGACCTTTTGAAGAAGCTCTTATATAAGACTCTATTGCAGATTTTTCAGTACACTTGATCATTCCATTTACAACCATATCCTTGATTGACTCAATGGCCATATATGGATTAACAGCACTTGCACCATAACCGTTAAGAAGAGCAAAGTGAGTAGTTTCTCTTGCATCTCCCGTTTCA
>NZ_CEZJXU010000402.1:0-2422 GCF_983023055.1 Dethiosulfatibacter sp.
CTGATATGTATATTTTTCAATCAGCTTGTATATATCTTCCGCGTTTATTACAACCTGTACAAATCCGCCATCATCACTTCGAACAAAAACCGACTTTATATAGTCATCACTGTCAAATGACTTTCTGATGTCCTCAACCTTGACTCTTTCAGAAGACTTTACAAACCTGTCAATGGGACTGCCCTTTTCATATTTACGTCCAATTAAACTATCAACAGAGGAAATTATAATCTCTCCTTCATTATCATACAAATTTATTTCTTGAAGGCTGAAGTTTCCACACAGCTCCTTTAGGTATTTGCTGTCAACATGCTCAATGTTCATGACAACATCATTACCTACACTTATCATCTTTTCATCCAATAATTCAATAATCCTGTCCAGATTCTCTTGGTTGTCCTTTATATTGTCTGACAGCATAATTGCAAGATTTTCAGCATAATTTTCCGATTGTTCCATATAAATGTTTCTACTGACGAAAAATGTGGTGATATTTATTATAAGTACCGCAAAAAAGACTATAAGAAAAGGAATATAAACAAATCTTTTCCTGTCGATACTCCTATTATTCTTTCCCATTCCTGCTCCCTTGATTCGTTTTTATCCTCTCCAAAATATAAAAGGCATCTGCTTGGCAGACACCTAATTTACTATCTAAAATTCAGTCCCTACCCAAACAATAGTATAGCATATGTTTATTTGCACTTCAACGAAATGTCCCTTATCTCAAAATTAATTCCTAAAATATTTTTCTTTCCATTTTTTGATTAATACTGTGTTTAATTCTAATAGACAAAAGAATATTATTCTTCAAAATAATTAATTTTTTTTCCTGTTCCCATTGCATACTCGATTTCACTATTAGTGCTTGACCCAATATATCCGCCTTTATTGATTACAAATATTTCATCTGCCATGTCAATTTTCTTTTTATGCATGTCATCAAGCATCACTTTTACTTCCTCTGTCAATACAGTCTGATAATCACCGTCTGCATGGCCAAAAAGACCAACACTAATAACAATAATTCCTTCCATCGTCAATCTTTTTTGTACTTCAATAAATTCATCCTTGAACTTGGTGCTACCACATAACGTTATTACTTTATATTTTCCTGTCATTTTTGTCTCCTATTCTTAACTCACAACTTCCTTTTCTTAACTCAATCAATGTTTGCTATCTATCTTATCACTTTCTCTTTAGGCACCTTCACTTTGATACCATCAAGTTCATAATTAAAGTCATAAGTCTCTTTCAGCATACTTTGACACTCATTTTTAATGTTTATAGAACTTTTAAATACAAGCCCTACAATCTTCCTAATTTCTGGATCCGCCTCTTCTGGTACAATACCATTATCATCCAAGTAGCTCATCAAATTACCTTGGATGATATTCAATGCCTCTATTGCACCCTCGGCTCTTGAAGCATTAATGATATTCTTCACCGGAACATCGACATACTCTTCAATAACATCTGATTCAGAAATACTGGAATCCGAATCCATTTCTTTTCTATTTGATATAAATTTCATTAATACTCCTCTTTATCAATTTCTATAATTTTCATTGTCTATCACATTATTCATGTTAGTACTAATCACTATTTTATACTAATTCAAAACATAATAACTCATAATCTCAATAACTCATATAAAAGGTTCCCATTATTTTTTTCTTTCTTTTCCACAACCTTGAACCCAACTTTTTCATAACATCTTATGGCTGACATATTGGAAGATGAAACATTGAGCATCACCCTTTCCATTTTCAGCTCATTAAAAGCATAGTCAATAAGATATTTTGATATTTGGCTTCCATAACCTTTGTTTCTGTATTCTTCCCCAACTAAAAACCTGCATATCCTGCATTCCATTTTCTTGTAGTTTATAAATCCAAGCTCTACAGTTCCTATGGTTTCACCCTGGATTTCAGCAGTAAAAAACTTGGTATATATACTGTCAACCAGCCTTTTTTTTATTTGTTCCATTGTTATGGGGAAATCATAAGACGGTCCGGCCCATTGATGCAGAAAATCATCGTCCATTCCTTCATTGGCTTTAATTATGAATTCACAATCTGATAGAGTTGTTGGTCTTATATCAATTCTTTTCAATTTCTATCACTCCTTACTATTACCTCTTAATTATTTTCATTTAATTTATAATCTAGGATAACACATATTACAACTGCAAAACAACCAAAAATACCAACCACAATGGTTGGTATTTAATAGCTTATAATGGAACCCATAGGTTTCACTGTTAATATCAATTTGCTATCTTCATTTAACAAAAAAACCATTGATTTTTCATCTTCTTCATATTAGCCTCCAGAAGCTATTCTTTATTTTAAAGAATTAATTTGACCTAAATTGCAATAACAAATTGAACTAATTTCATCTGTAAAAATATGTATGCCGA
>NZ_CEZJXU010000403.1:0-2399 GCF_983023055.1 Dethiosulfatibacter sp.
GTACGATTCCAGCCGCTGCTACGGGTTGTCTATTCAAATATTGTGAAACAACAAGTGATTTATTCATAGCATTCCTCTCATGAATTTATAGATTAATGATAGCAGATAATGAGAAGCAAGTCAAAAATATAATCATAAAAGGCTTAGAGTTAAAATCAACTCTAAGCCTTTTTGTTTTTATTTATTAACATATTTCTTTATGAGTTTAGTGGCTTTGGTCTGGCTCAAATTAAGGTGTTCGGCAACTTTTCTTGAAGTTTTGTGTTTTTCATAGGCTTTTCTAATTAGATAACCTTCATATGAACTTGTTTTTTCTTCGAAGGAAATATCTTCGTCATCATCATCAAATTGGGATGTCTGGTCTTCTATGCCGAATAGTGATGTAGGTAGTTGATTCAGTCCTATGACCATTGTGTCTGAGGTAAGAACCATTCTTTCGATAAGGTGTCTCAGCTCTCTTATATTTCCTCGCCATTCATGCTTTACAAGTACTTCCAAAGCCCTGTCGGAAATTTGTCTGTTCATATTGTATTTACTGGAAAACTCTGTTAAGAAATGAGATACAAGATGGGGTATGTCTTCAGTTCGTTTTCTCAGTGGTGGTATATACAGCTCTACCACATTCAACCGATAGTACAGATCTTCCCGGAAATGTCCCAGCTCAACCAGGCTTTTCAAGGATTTGTTTGTAGCGGCTATGATTCTGACATCAACCTTCACAGGTGTAGTCCCACCTACAGGGAGAAATTCCCTTTCCTGAACCATGTGAAGGATTTTTGCCTGGGCAGAAAGTGGAAGTTCGGATATCTCATCAAGTAGTAGAGTTCCTCCGTCAGCCATTGAAATTAGGCCTTTTTTCCCAGACTGGCTTGCACCAGTAAATGCTCCTTTTGAATATCCAAAGAGTTCTGATTCGATAAGTTCGCTGGGAAGACTAGCACAGTTAACAGATATGAGAGGTTTATCCTTCCTTGGACTTGATTTGTGGATATGATTTGCAAGGAGGGTTTTACCGACACCGGTTTCACCTGTTATTATACATGTGGCATCCACCTTGCTTATCTTTGTAGCCAGTGAATATATTTTTTTCATTGCATTGCTTTTGAAAATATACTTATCCCTTCTTGATAATTTGCTAAAAATTTCTGAATCGACCTTATCATTGTACAGATCGATTTCATTTACATCATCCCGTACATTCATTACCACGTATTCAATATTTTCATTCTTATCAAATATGGGTACTGCAATAGTTAGAACCTGCATGCCGTTTGCAAGGGTTTGCTTTGCTCCATAAGCTTTCTTGTCCTTGTACATGGGGGTTAAAAAATTTGGTCCCCACCATTCTTCTCTGGAAAAATCCAAAGAGGTTTTGCCGATCATTTCGTCCTGTGTTGCTCCGTAATGGCGGGCGCAGGCCTTGTTTACATAGAGCAGTTTATAATCATTATCTGTAATGTATATTTCATCATACATATTGTCTATAAGATTGAAAAATGTTGGAAAATCAAAACCGTAAATCTTCTTTTTTTCACCCATTGAATATCACCTCTAATGAATTATTATATCTGTATCCTTTAATAAGTTTTATAACACAATATTACCTTAAAAACTACATCAATGCAAATTGAACTCTAGATTAAAGCAAAGTGTGATAGAAAATTGGTATTTTTTTAACTAACGAGTTGAAAGCAATTTCCGACTCGTTACATTTGAGTTGAATTCAACTCTAGAATGATGCATTAGAGATATATGTTTTTTAAGGAATGTTGAAAAACAGCCGTTTTTGCAGAAAATCAAAAATTGGCACGCTAATTGCATTTATAAATGTCATAGCATGCAATTAAAAAATATGATTGTATAAATAAACAGATATATCAGGAGGACAATATAATGGAAATGCAAAAAAAAGTAGCTCTTACCTGTGCACTTACAGGTTCAGGCGATTCACACTTAAAACACCCTAACGTACCAAAATCACCAGAGGAAATAGCAGCAGCGGCAGTTGAAGCAACTAAAGCAGGTGCTTCAATAATACATATGCATGTAAGGGACCCTAAAACTGGAGATCCTTGCAGAGATCTTAAGCTATACCAGGAAACTGTAAAGCTAATAAGAGCTGCAGATGTGGATGTTTGTATAAATATTACTACTGGAATGGGCGGAGACTGGACACCTGATAAGGAAAATCCTTTGATGCCTGGAGCAGGATCTGACATGATAACTCCAGCAGAGAGAATGGAGCATATTTTGAGCTGCAGACCTGAAATTTGTACATTGGATTGTGGAAGTATCAACTGGGGTCAGAACCTTCTATATATTGCAACATACGAGCAGCTTAGAGAATCAGCAAAACTTATTCAGGGAACAGGAGTTACTCCGGAAGTTGAAGCTTTTGA
>NZ_CEZJXU010000404.1:0-2398 GCF_983023055.1 Dethiosulfatibacter sp.
AATAACCACATCGCAACTTCAAGTCCCATTACAAATAATAAAAAAGAATATATTGAAGTTTTAAGAATTTCGAATGGAAGTGATTGAATCCATGGACAAAATCGGTGAAATAGAAGTATTATAAAAATTAATAACACTGGGAAAAGGTAAATATAATTCATAGTTAGATCCGACCATTTCACATACACGCCTTGCTACTCTTTGCGTATGCCATAAAGACTGCTCTGTATCTACATCAATTATTAATTTATTTTCTGTATTGATAATTTCTGTTGTTTTTCTAAGATATTTTTTCAAATCAAGGGTTGATTGAAGAAGTAGCCGTTATTATTAACCTCCGTATTTACTGGTCAGACCAGATAGTTTTAAAACTGATTGATTTTCCTGAGTTGGAATAAAACCATCAAATATGATAGGCCTTTGAACCACCAGACCCGGTGAATACGAATGGTTCACAGGAAAGGACGAGATCAGGTAAATCATCCTTATCAAATCATTGTTTTTATGTTATACTTTTCAACTAGAAAGGATGTGTTGTTTTGCCTGAAGATAGAACCAATAAAGTAAGCTGCAACAACTATAGATGTGAAATTGAGATTACCCTTGAAGTCATATCTGGAAAATGGAATGCATTAATTGTATGGACCCTTGGAACTGATGGTAAAAAGAGATTTGGTGAACTGAAAAAGTCTATATCCGGTATTACCCAAAAGATGTTGACTCAACAATTAAAGTCACTTGAAAAACATGGAATAGTCAATAGAGTTGCTTATGATGTATCTCCTCCAGTAGTCGAGTATTCATTGACAGAAAGAGGTCAAAAGCTAATACCCATACTTATAGATATGGATGTATGGGGAAAAGCGTATATAAAAGATCAAAAATAATGATAGTAATAAAAGCTGGACATATTATAATGTCCAGCTTTTGTTGAATACTATGCTCCGTAGTAAGCAGTTATGAACAATTCTTTCATCTGCTCAATGGATATTTCTCTTGGATTGGTACCGGTACATGGGTCTGCTACCGCATTCTTGGATACATCATCCAAATTGGCCAGGAACTTCTCTTCTGATAAACCAAATTCTTTCAATGAAGATGGAATGTTCATTGACTTGTTTAATTTTCTGATAAATTCTACCAATGCCTTAACAAGCTCTTCATCATTGGATCCTTGCATGCCCAGTCTTTTTGCTACATCAGCATACTTTTCGCCAGCAACCGCTGCGTTGAACTCTATTGCATGAGGCAGGTAAATTGCATTTACACAGCCATGTGGGATGTCAAATATCTTGCCTGTCTTGTGAGCCATGCTGTGAACAATTCCCAAAATAGCATTTGAGAATGACATACCAGCCAAGCACTGGGATATATGCATTTTTGCTCTGGCATCTTCGCTGCCATTAAAGGATTCTATTAAAAATCCCTCTATCATTTCAATAGACTTCATGGCAAGTGCATCTATCAATTCATTGCTCATAGTTGAAACATATGCTTCCAATGCATGTGTCAGTGCGTCCATGCCTGTATTTGCAATAAGCTTGGCCGGCATTGACTGCGCCATATCCGTATCAACAATTGCAATATCAGGCGTAATGTTAAAGTCCGCTATCGGATACTTTATTCCTGTTTCATCGTCGGTTATTACTGCAAATGATGTTACTTCACTGCCTGTACCGCTTGTTGTAGGTATTGCAGCATATCTGGCCTTTTTCCTCAACTCAGGTAAATTGAAAGGCTTTGCAGCTTCTTCAAATGTGAATTCAGGGTATTCATAGAAAATCCACATTGCTTTTGCAGCATCCATCGGAGACCCTCCTCCTAAACCAATTATCCAATCCGGCTGGAATTGATTCATTACTTCTACGCCTCTCATTACAGTTTTTACAGAAGGGTCAGCTTCCACTTTTTCTATTAAAATGGTTTCCATTCCTGCTTCTTTCAAGTTTGTTTCAACCTTTTCCAAAGAACCGTTATTTTTTACTGATTCTCCTCCAATTACTATCGCTGCTTTTTTACCTCTTAGATTTTTCAGTTCTTCAACAGTTCCCTGTCCAAAATATACTTCTCTTGGTATTGTAAATCTTGCCATATTATGCTCCTTAAATGTTTTATTTAATAAAAATACTCAACATATTTTTAAATTTAATGTTCCTTGTTTCTATGCGCACACACTTGTTATTACTAGAACAATTCACATTCTAAATCACCTTGAACATATTGTAAAGTAGGCACTTTATCGTAATTAGTTACCTTTTGGTATCCAAGTTCAAAAAAATCCATCCATCAAACAAGATGGATTTGACTGAAGATGTTTTAAAGAGTTTACGGCTTTTTTTTTTGCTGCAAATGTCAATTAATATATCTTTTGGATATTGACAAGTCCTTCGGCTCTGGC
>NZ_CEZJXU010000405.1:0-2374 GCF_983023055.1 Dethiosulfatibacter sp.
CTTAAAAAGTGGTCTTTTCTTATACCTTAAATACACTATTAGTGCTAACTTCCCAAACTTCTCCTACTCAATGTACTCTGCAATACCGCCATCACGAACATTGAAAGTCTGATGGCGGTAAATAATTTTAACTTCCCAGAAATGCTAATACTTCAGCTCTGGTCTTAGGACTACGGTCTATTGCATCTAATAACTCCTTTGCTTCTAATGTTTTCTTTTCTTCGTAGAGACAATCAAGTTCTCTTGATATTTTGTCACATCGTTCCTTCGTTTTACATAGTCGTTCTTCTTGTTCGTGTATCTTTTCATCGATTGTTTTAATAGATTTCGTACGTGCCATCTTCAACCTCCTCGATTTCTGGATCAGCAGCTACCATGAGTTCTTTTCCTACTGACAAAGCTTTTGCTCTTGCATAGTCTTCATCTATTCCAAATGCTCCTAAAATTGTTTTCTGTCTTGCAGTAATTGCATGATCAAGTTTGTAATTTCCGCCAGGCTGTCTGATGAGTTCAATCTTCTCTAATTCACGAAGAGCCGCTGGAACTGTCATATAATTATGTTTTTTAGCCATTTCTGCCATGCGTTTTCTTAACTGAGTATATATCTTGCTCCTAATAATCAATGCGATAAATTGGACAAAAATCTTTGATTCCATCGCATCATTACCAGAAACCCTAAGTGTTCTATTTCCAAGAAATGATTTATCACTACAGAATAGTTTTTCGGATACATCCCGACTTTTGTATAACAGGAGAGCTTCTCGGCAAGTCATCTTTTTGGATGTCACTATCACAAAATAGCCACATAGCTTCAACGCCTGCTCAATCACATCTTCTCGTTCTTTATATCCGTAGAACTTTTGTTTCCCATCTTTTTCGTGATAGGTCAGTTTGTAATAATGTTCATATTTCTTCCCAAAGTCTATATCTCTTCCTTTGTTTTTATCCATCATTTCTTTCATACGTTGAAGTTCATTTTCTAACTTCATACGTTCTGCACTTTCCTTAGACACTTTATGGTAAAGATGAAAATATCTGTCCTTCGTATCATCAGCATTGAGTTTATCGCAGACCGTCATTCCGTATGTTCTATATTCTGGGATTGCACAGGATCTACTTGTTTCGAATTCTCCCTTGTGTTTCATGATCAAACCGTTGACAAAAGAGGCTTTTCCCTTAACCATGATAACAAAATCATAGTTGCATTCATCCATGTAATTAAGATTGGCTTTACTGAAATATCCACGATCAAGAACAAATCCAATATTCTTATAACCGTATCCTTGAACTTTTTCTAAGACACACTGCAACTGCGAAACATCAACGATACTTCCAGGGTAGCTTTCGTATAACAAAGGTTCCTGATTATTCATATCATAAGTAATAGCATAGTTGATGATTGGAGCTCCTACATCTTCCTTTGCATGTCCAAACTCAGCTTTTTCAATATCTCCAGCTTTACAATTCTTATTGGTTGAGTCGTAAGATAAATAGATTTGTTCATTATGGTTCCTATTTGTATTCCAGCTATTTAGGAAATCTATTCGGTCATCCTCTGTGATTTCTGTCAGAAATCTGGAGATGGTTGAATCGCTGTAAATTCTCTGTTCAGGTGTAAAAACAGGATGGTTATAAGCATAGTCCGGATAATGCTGAGCTACATTACTTTCAGAGATAATAGAATAAGCTGCCAAGTCTAACAAAAGCCCTTTTCCTCGGTCATCCCAAGATGAAAGATGATTTGATAGTTTGTAATCGTTAACGATTTTATTTATAACCATGATAGAACTCAAATCACCTACACGAATACAGGAGCTACGTGAAACAGTCGAATTACTTGCTTCTGGAAGAACAACATCCGGAAAGTATTTTTCGAAATTGGGATTGGGATACATCATCTCAGAATCATCAGCAGACATTTTCCCAATAGTAGTCCGCTTAGGCACGTTATATTTCTTTTCAGGAATATATTTTCTCTCATATGTGTATTCAATATAAGTCGTTTCACCACGTTTGTTTCTAGAAATCTTACCTTTTAGTTCTGGAATTTCCACCAAAAAATCGTAATACATTTCAACACCTCCTGAGTATGATATCCTACTCAATAATTATATCAAAAAAATCACGATAATACAAGTGATATCATGGTGAAACGTAGAATTTTCAAGAGGTTGAATAGATTGTAAAGTATTACTTGTGGTGTCGTTACCGATTGAGTGTGATAAACCTTGGGAAGTTAGCACTAATTGGCTGCACGTTTATACGTGCAGTTTTTTTATTGCCAAGTTTAGGAGGTGTCAAGAGTGAGGGAGAAAGTGTGCTGTTACCTTTATGATCCATAACTTTCAAATTTAGTTATATCAATAAGTTAGTG
>NZ_CEZJXU010000406.1:0-2359 GCF_983023055.1 Dethiosulfatibacter sp.
CATGGTCACCTCCACAATAAAAGATTATAACATCAATTTAATTTATAATAAACAAGTTTTTCTTACGAATTTAACAATTTAACATAAACTTTACATTAGTCCCTAAAGACCATTTTTTTTGCATTCATTAACTATCATGCAATCACCACAAAGTGGGTTTTTAGCCTTACATATTCTCCTCCCGTGAAATATGAATAGATGGTGAGATAATATCCACCTATGCTCTGGAATAAGCTTCATAAGTGCATCTGATACCTTGTCGGGAGTTTTCTCTTCCGTGAGACCGATTCTTCTGGATACCCTGAATACATGAGTATCCACAGCAAGGGCAGGTATTTCAAAGGCTACTGACCTTACAACAGAAGCCGTCTTTCTTCCTACACCCGACAATGACATAAGTTCCTTCTCTCCACTTGGCACCTTTCCGTCAAAATCCGACTTAAGTACCCTGCAGAGCTTGTGTATGCTTTTTGACTTGTTTTTGTATAGTCCTATTTTTCTTATCTTTTCTTCTATCTCCTCAAGCTCCAATGTTAGAAAGGCATCAAGGTCAGGATATTCTTCAAATAATCTAAAAGTCACCTTATTTACACCCTTGTCCGTCGATTGGGCACTAAGAACTGTAGCCACTAGTAGCTGAAAGGGAGAATTGTGGTACAGCTCGCACTGTGCGTCAGGATGCTGCTTTTCAAGTTTATCCAATATTTCTTCTGTATTGTCTATCAATATGTCATCCTTTCTGTGTTTACAATTTCAACCCTGCTGTCCTTTTCGATAAAACCTATTACCTTGTCTATTGTCTGTTCTCCCAGAACATTGGAATTGGAAACATGAGCAACAGATATCAATGACCTGTTCCATTTTTCATTATAGTCCGTCTCGCTTATGGAAATATTATACCTTTCCCTGAGTCTGTTAATCAGACTCTTAAGGACCCTTCTTTTATCTTTAAGGGAATTGCTTTCATATATGTATATTTCTATATTACAGATTATTGATATCATAAGGCATGTTCTCCTTGTTTCAAATATGAAAAGGACTCCCCAAAGCCTTTGAGAAAGTCCTATTCAATTCAACAAATTAAATTCACTTTATTGCTGACTGATACCATCCATGTAAAGAACCTTGACCATGTCTTCAACTTTCTTAGGATCATGAACATAGAAGGACAAGCCATCTATTATTGTTGCATGTCCAGGAAGCATCCTGGTATCTAGATTTTCAACTGAAAAGTTTACCGCATCTCCTGCCAGAAGGAGCATGTCAGCCAGTGAAAGGTCAGTCTTGATATATGGATATACCGCCTTCACAACTGAAGGAAGCTTAAGTCCCAGTGCTTTCTTAATTGCGTTTTTAACAAATGCCTGCTGGGCTGCAATCCTTCCAAGGTCACCGTCAGGATACCCTACTGTCAGGTCGTTGTTGTGCCTGAATCTCAAATATTGAAGGGCATGCTCTCCATCGAGAACATTATCTCCCTCCTTGATGTCTATAACAAGCGGAGGATTATCATATATATCTTCATATTCCATGTCGAAAGGTACATAAACCTTAACTCCGCCAATGGCATCCACTGCCTTTTCAACACCTTCATAGTCAACTGTAACAAAATTGTGTATAGGGATTTTCAATATGTTTTCTATAGCTCCCATTACACCCTGTGCCTTGGTTGAGCCGTATACTGCGTTAATCTTCTTGCTTCCAGGATTGTCATATCCCGCTCTGTGAAAAAACGTATCTCTAGGTATTGATACTATATCAGCCTCTGCTGTAGCCTTGTCAAAGCTCACAAGCATTATTGTGTCAGTTCTTCCATCTTCAATTCCAAGCAATACAATATTTATCCTCTTTGAATTTTGTATTGCCTTTTCAAGTGGTGTCATTTCAGTTGCATCACTTCCGTCGCCCTTGTCCCATTTTGGATTTTCCACCTGTGTGAAGTCTTCCTTGTCAGATGGGTTAAAGAATTTTACATAAGTATATATTCCCGCCCCTATCATTAGAACAAAGCAAAGTAAGGATATGAAAAACACCTTTAAAAAATGTTTCATAATTCACCTCATAGTTTCATTTAAAAAAATTTAGCAATTATATCATTAATATGCCGATTTTTCAATTTTTTATATTACTTTTATTTCCAAAAGAGCCAGGTCGTCTATATTCCTGCCTCTAATATTTTTTATTTCTTCTTCGATATTTGGTATGATATCGTCATATTTTTCAAACATTTCAATAAGTCCTTCTTCCTGAAGAAATTCACCATATTCATCCTTCATTTCCGTTATACCATCAGTATAAAAAAGAATCTTGTCGTTTTCCTCCATTTGTAGGTGGTTTGTTTCATAGGACACACTATCAA
>NZ_CEZJXU010000407.1:0-2355 GCF_983023055.1 Dethiosulfatibacter sp.
TCTGTGACATACTGCCCATTACACTTACACCAGTTCCTGGATTGTCCTGGTGTCCAGTCATAGCTGTAATGCTGTTGTCCATAATGATAACAGTTATAGGAGTATGGTTGTAGATCATGTTGAGAAGACCAGTTACTCCCGAATGGAAGAATGTTGAATCTCCAATCAAAGCAAAAGGTTTAAGGTTTGCATTGTCGTCGTCGGACATTTCATTTCCTCGTTGATACCCCTGGGCCGCAGTGATTGATGCACCCATGTCTATTGAAAGGTCCATAGCCTCGAAAGGAGGAAGATAACCTAGGGTGTAGCATCCAATATCTCCCGAGAAGAATGCCTTGTTCTTGTATTTACCAAGTTCGAAATACAGCCCTCTATGAGGACATCCGGCACAAAGTACTGGGGGTCTCATGGGTGGTTCGTTTTCAGGTGTGAAGGCTATTGTTGGCTTCACGCCCAGTAGCTTTTCCCTTAGGAGTTCAGGGCTGAATTCTCCACATATTGGAAAGAGATCCTTTCCTGTACATTTTATGCCCCATGATCTTATTTGTGTTTCCATGAAGGGCTCGTTTTCTTCTATTATATAAAGCTTGTCTACTTTTCCTGCAAATTCCGTGATTTTTTTTACAGGAAGAGGATTTGACATTCCTATTTTCAAATAGGAAGCATTGTCGCCCATGACTTCTTTAGCATAGAGGTAGGATACTCCGTTGCATATTATACCAATTTTGGTGTCGTGGATTTCTTCACTGTTCAATGGTGAAGTATTTCCATACTCACTAAGTTTAAGAAGATTTTCTTCTATTTCTGGATGTCTTGTTCTTGAATGAGCAGGTACCATTACATATTTCTTTGAATTTTTCACAAAGGTTTCAGTTTTAGGTACAATTCTTTCCTTTAGTTCTACAGGCGTTTTTGAGTGACATACCCTTGTAGTTAGTCTGAAAAGAACTGTAGTATTGAATTGTTCACTTATTTCAAATGCAATCTTCATGAAATCTATGCATTCCTGGGAATCAGAAGGTTCCAAACATACTACCTTGGCATGAATGGAGTAGAGTCTGTTGTCTTGTTCATTTTGGGAAGAGAACATGTTTGGCTCGTCGGCGGTAATTATTACAAAGCCGCCGTTTGAACCGTGATATGCAAATGACATGAAGGGATCTGCCGCAACATTTAGTCCTACGTGCTTCATAGAGGCAAAGGATCTTACACCTCTTACAGCTGCTCCCATTGCAACTTCAGCTGCAACTTTTTCGTTCGGTGCCCACTCTGCATATACTCCCTCGTATTTTGAAAAGTTTTCCATTATTTCAGTGCTTGGTGTACCTGGATATGCAGATGCCACTGTTACGCCTGCTTCATATGCGCCACGTGCAACTGCTTCGTTTCCGGTCATTAATACTTTCATAACTTCCTCCTTAATGTATAAAACAGGTTGTTGTATCAACCTACATAAATTATAGAATATGAATGTTGCATAGTCAAGTATCCTAAGATATAAAAAAAATAATGATTTTGTATTGAAATTATTCATATTTCATATAAAATACATGTAATTATCCAGGTCTTTTGATATAATGAGAAAGATTAAATTATCGAGGTTTATTATGGATAAAATGAAAATAGCCGTTCTTGGAGGAGGGAATTCAGGTTTTTCCCTGTCAGCATATTTCACACATCTGGGACACAGTGTAAGTTTATACAAGAGAAGCTTTCAAAAAGATAAAACAGAATATGGGTATGAAATGAATATACAAGGAATATTTGATTTCAGCTGCAGTTTAAATATGGTTACCAATGATTTGGATCTTGCATTGAAGGATGTTGAAATGGTCTTTATCTGTGTTCCTGGCTATTGTCATGAAATGTTTTTTGACGAGTTTTTGAAATGTTTTAAGAAGATGGAATACAAGGATATTTATACAGTATTGATGCCCGACAACTACGGATGTCTTCTGTTGAATGAAATGATCAGAGATAGAAACATGGAGGATTATAAAAAAATATTGTCCTTAAGCTCTTCTATTTTTGCTAGTAGATTAATTGATGAGAAAAATATTGTCTTAAAAGGAATCAAAAGTGAAATAATTGTGTCTTCTGTTTATCCAGATATTGTTGATGTAGGAGTTTCAATGCTAAACAGAATAACGGAAGTCTTTGTAAGAGGAAAGAATATTTTTGAGGTTAATCTGTCCAATATGAATTGCGTAGTACATACAGCTATCACTGTAATGAATGCAGCTAAGTTAGAAAACACAAAGGGAAAATTTGACTTTTACAAGGAAGGAATAACCCCAGCAGTAGCAAGAGTAATTGAGAAAGTGGACAGGGAAAGAATTAATATAGCTAAGGCTC
>NZ_CEZJXU010000408.1:0-2346 GCF_983023055.1 Dethiosulfatibacter sp.
CCGCTTTGGTCACATGAAGCGTGACCTAGTTAACGCAGCAAAGCTGCTTTCTTGAGAGCAGCCAAATTTAATAAAAGGCCATACTCATGGAAGTGATGGCCTTGGAAGAAATAAAAATCAAATGAAAATTATGGAGGATTATAATGAAAAAATATGAAGATAAAATATACAATTTTTTAGTTACAACGGATTTTGACAATGGAACAAGCATGAGAGGAGCAGTTTCTGAATTCAGCTATAAGCTGCTTTTCAACAAGGATTATCTTAAAAACAAGATACAAAATCCTGAGGGTGTTGAAGACCTTAGGGAAATGACGGAAAGAGTAGGAAACAGGGCTCATTCATACTATGTTTCTCAAGGGTACAGCGGTATCAATACAAACATGTTTAAGCTAGTGGTTTCAAGACTTATACATACAATCAGCCATCAGATAGTAGATGGTGACATTGACAAGGAAGCTTTTGACGAGCTTATCAGCTATGACGTAGGAAAGATGAAGAACTATATAAATAGAGAACCAAGTCTTGCTTGCTTCTTTGAGGGATATTAATAAGGTTAATTGGATCTTTTGAATCCTTTTATATACTGACGATTTGATCAACGAAACCGCTTGATTTCAAGCGGTTTTGTGATGTCATCTTATCATATCACTGATTGAATCGACAATCTTATCCATAACTCTTGGGTTTTCCTCCATGTATCTCATGATTCCATGGGGAGAATTTTCAAGGGTAATGAGTTGCTTTGAATTTGCTTTTTCGGCACTATTCATGAGCATGTCTATTATTTCCAGGGGAATAACTGCATCATTTCCAGCATTTATAACAAGTAGATTGCCTGTGAATTTTTTTAGTATATCCCAGGAATCACTGTCCATATAACTTTTTTCTTTTCTGATGCATTTTGAAAAAGCATAATTGAAATTTAATTCATATATTTTTTAGAAAATTACTTTATAAGTTTTGTGACATTCCCTAATTTGGATGCTGTATTCGTTGTCTAAAGGACATATAATTTAGATATGTGATAATATAATAACATTATAATGATTTTACCATGTAAACTCAAAATGGTGTCGCGATTCAAATAAATGGCGAAGTGAATCATATTTTTGAGTATAAAAAAATAACGCCCAAGAAAACCCTTGTGCGTTATTTGATTATCAAATTAAATTAGCAGAATTGAAAAGAGCCGGGTTTAAACACCCAGCTCTACCATTACGCATGAAAATACTATATTTATGTCATTGTCTGTTGCTATCTTCACTATCTTTGGATCCCTAGTTCCAGGCTGCATCCAAATATTTTTGATACCAAGGTCTATAACATCCTGTATAAGCTCCAAACCAACTGTTGGATTTACTATGAATCCTACAACATCGATGTCACCAGGGATATCCTTTATAGACTTGTATGTCTTTACTCCATCGATCTCATCATATTTTGGAGAGACAGGATATACAATGTTTCCATTGTCTAGAAGTGACCTGAACATCTTGTATCCGAACTTGTCCTTTTTTTTTGTTGCTCCAACTACAGCCCATTTTTGAAGATCAAGCATTTTTTTAGATTTCACACTTTACCTCCGATGTATCAAGCTTGTTGCTTGATATTCTTGTTTTTATATTTTATCATATGACAATTATTTTATCAACCAGAAATACCCTGTGAAGGTATCGAATCTCTGTGATATTAACTTAGTAAATATATATAAAAGACTCCCTGAAATTCAGGAAGCCTTGAGTTTATTAAGCATTTGTTATATTGACTAAAACATCTTTTTCTTTGTAAGTATTATTCCTGCAATTAGTGACAATATTCCAGATATTACCATTATAATCCAAAATGCATTTGGATTGTTTACCATCGGAAGCCATCTTACGTTCATTCCGTAGAAACTTGCAATCATTGTAGGGATAGCCATGATTATTGTTATTGATGTCAGCATCTTCATGACTATATTGAGATTGTTTGATATTACGGAGGCAAAAGCATCCATCATTCCGCTTAGTATTCCGCTGTATATGCTGGCCATCTCAATAGCCTGCTTGTTTTCTATTATTACATCCTCGAGAAGGTCTTCGTCCTCTGGATAGCGTTTTATTGCATCCAGCTTCATCATTTTGTTTAATACAACTTCGTTAGTTTTTAAAGATGTACTAAAGTAAACAAGAGATTTCTCCAGGTCCAGAAGCTGTATGAGTTCTCTATTTTTCATAGATTTGTGAAGTTGCCTTTCTATGCTTGTGCTCGTCCTGTCTATTTGTTTAAGATATAGAAGGTACCTTTTTGATATCTTGAACAATAGCTGAAGTAGAAACCTGTATCTTTTGAATGTATAGAATG
>NZ_CEZJXU010000409.1:0-2346 GCF_983023055.1 Dethiosulfatibacter sp.
GCTTATAGACTTACTTATGATACGGTTCACCGTGCTTGACTAAACGTTAACTTCCTAAAATTTTCCTACTCGAAAAAGATTTCTTCATGTATTCTAATCATAAAAAGAGCCTTTTTACAGCTCTTCCTTGTTTGATATGCTATTCAAGAATTCAAGGACTTCTTCAAAGGTCTTGTCACTATTGGAAATCGCATCTACCAATTGCTCTTTTTGAAGTGCATCTCTTTTATCCATTAGATCACTAAGTTTTTCAGTCGCTGTATCATATTTTGCTTTGGCTTTAACAACTTCTTGTTTTGCTTTTTCTATCTTAAGTTCCAGTGTCTCCATACCCATTTTTCTTGCCATATCATCCTCACCTTATATTTTCGCTGATTTCCTCTGCTCTGTATTTTATATATTTTTCATCCATGTCAAATGCTTTTAAAATGGTTTTCTGAGTAGCCGTTACTGCATGATCAAGACGATATACATGATCAAGTTGTCTGATCATCTCTATCTTCTCCAACTCTTTTAAAGCTGCTGGTACTGTCATGAAATTTGGTTGCTTTGATAGTTTTTTCATTTCATCCTTAAGACATGTGTATATCTTGTTCCTGACAATCAATGCAATGAATTCTATGAATATCTTTGATGCAGCTGCTATATCAGTATGTACACGTAGGCTGCTATTGCCTAAATACGATTTATCTCCTCTAAACAACTTTTCCGATACATCACGGCCCTTATAAAAATCAAGAGCTTCCTCTGCTGTTATTTTTTTTGATGTAACGATTACGAAGTAACCACAAAAAGCCATTTCTCGTTCAACGACTTCTATCTTTTCTTCTGCAAATAAGAACTTCTTGCCGTCTTTGCCGTAATGCAGCCTGAAGTATTTCTCGATTCCAGGCCCAAACTCCTTTTCAGTATTTGAATGTCTCTTCAAATAAGTATTCATATCTTTTATTTTTGCTTCTATGGTTTCTCTTTCCATACCTTCTTTTTTAATACTGTGATAGATATGGAAATACCGTTCTTTTTCATCTGTTGCATATAAAAATCTTCTGACAGTTTTTCCATAAACCCTGTGGTCTACAATGTTATGAACCCTTTTTCTCTCAAAAGTATCTTTGTGTTCTAAAATTAACTGATTTACCAGCTTTGACATGCCTTTCACCATTATGATGAAGCTATACTTAGCTGCATCCATGTATTCTATATTATCTTTACTGAAATATCCCCGGTCCAATATAAATCCAATATTTTTATAACCATATCCTTTAGCTTTCTCAATCATAAATTCCAATTGCGATACATCATTGATGCTGCCTGGATACTTCTCGTAAAACAATGGCTCTCTATTGGTGGTGTCAGTGGCAATTGCATAATTAAATATTGGTGTACCAACATCTGTCTTTGCTTTACCAAACTCAACCATTTCAATATCGCCAGCTTGACAATTCTTGTTTGTTGAATCATAAGAAAAATACAGTTTTTCCCTATGGTTACGTTTTTCATTCCAGCTGTTTAAAAATCCCATACTCTGGTATTCATCAATTGAAGTCAAAAATCTTGACACCTTTGAATCACTGTATATACGCATACCTTTTGTGAACAAGGGATGATTGTATGCATAGTCTGGATAATACTGCGAAGCATTGCTTTCAGTGATTATCGAGTAACTTACAAGATCCAACAAAAGGCCTAAATTCTTCTCATCAAAATAATCACTTAACATCTCCTGTATATTGTAGTCATTTAGGATTTTGTTGATTACAATATGACTGCCAATTCGAATACAGCTACTTCTACTGGACCTGTCTTTTTCTTCCGGAAGCTCTACCTCAGGAAAGTATTTCAGAAAGTTTTGATTAGGATACATCATGGTTGAATCGTCCAATGACACCTTGCCTATTGTGGTTCTTCTAACTTTCGTATACTTCTTTTCAGGTAGATATGTTCGCTCATAAGCGTACTCCACATAGATGGTTTCCTTTTTCTTATTGGTTGTAATTTTTCCATTGTTTTCAGGTATTTTGACTAAAAAATTAAAGTACATTTTCGACTCCTTTGCGAGTATGTATTCCTACTCTTTAATTATACCACATGAAAAAGTCAAAAACAAGAAAAAAACCCTGATTTCCAAGGTTTTTTCCGGCTCTATTTGCTATTTTTTTGTATGAGTCGGAATTTTATAGGAAGTTAACGTCTATATATGCTTGTGGATTATCAATAGAATAGCGGACTCCTGCTTGAGCTGCTAAGTTTACAACAATGTCAGGTTGATACTCCTCAAAAATAGAATCAACAGCTTGTTTATCTGATAGATTACCTTTTATAAATGTGAAATTAGGAGATGATTCC
>NZ_CEZJXU010000410.1:0-2341 GCF_983023055.1 Dethiosulfatibacter sp.
CATTCAAGGCATTCAATAGTATTCTTATGTATATCTGTTTTATTACTTCTCAAATAACTGCAGGTGTTTTCAAGAGACATCATCATGGCTTCATCGAGATCTTTCACAGATATTTTTCTTATCTCCTTAACACCTTCATATTCCCTTTTAGGTTCTATTGCATCAGCCAGATATATTATTTTTTCAAGGATAGACATGTCTATCCTACCCGTTGTGTGGTATCTTACAGCATTGAGTATGTCAATGTCAGTAATACAAAATCTGTCATAGGCTATATACCTACCCAAAATAGCATGGTGAAGGTTTGTATTTAAACCTGTATCAGAATCAAGGATTATATTTCTTCTTTTAAAATGCTTTTCAAGATTAGTACAATCTTTAAGCCTGCCACAATCGTGAAGAATTGCAGCAATCCTTGTTCTTTTGACCGGCACTCCATGGACAAGAGCAAGTTCCACTGCTGTTTCCATAACTCTTAGCGAATGACTAAACCTTTTTCTACCTATGGAATCAATTAAGGGGCCTTTGAATATTTCTATACTCATTTTTCTTTTTTCTCTTTATAGAGACCGTTTTTCAATATATACTGTTCAACTGTTTCTGGAAGAAGATATTTAACAGGTCTGTCTGTAGATATCCTGTTTCTGATATCTGTTGATGAGATATGAAGCTGTGGAACCATTGTAATAAAAATCTCTCCACCGTATTTATCAGTTATTGCCTTGATTTTCTTGTCCAAACCTTCCACTATATATCCTGGTCTGTTCACAGCAATGAAGGTACAGTGAGATAGAATCTCTTCTGTATTTTTCCATGTGGGAAGATCAAGGACTGCGTCAGTTCCCGTAATAAAATAAAACTTGTCATCCTCGTTTCCAGAAGTAAGTTCTTTTACTGTATCAATAGTATATGAAACTGTGGATTTTGTGGCTTCGATATCTGAAACGTCAAAATCCGGATTTGTCATTGTTGCAAACTGAGTCATCATATATCTGTGAAATGAAGAAGTCAGTCCTTTAACAAATTTGTGGGGTGGAGTACCCGTAGGTATGAATATTATCTTGTCCATGTCATACAGAGACAATACTTCATTCGCTATAACCAAATGTCCGTTGTGGATAGGATCAAAGGTACCACCCATAATTCCGTATTTTTTCAATATATACTCCTCCTGATATGATATATTATTATACAATAAGTCCTCCACTTTAGCAATTAGAAAGAGAACAACTGATTTAGCCGCTTTGAATAACACCCAGCTATACTGTATGTCATAAATCTGTTATGAATAAATATGTTATCATGTGAAACAAATTATGTTATAATTGATTGTCAAAAATACATGAGGTTATTAAAATGAAAAAAATATCAATTCTAGGTTCCACAGGTTCAATAGGGACACAGACACTTGAAATAGTTAGAGAAAACAAAGAAAAACTTAAGGTATACGCCTTAAGTGGAAATAGTAATATTAATCTTCTTGAAAAGCAAATAAACGAGTTTAAGCCAGCCATTTGCGCAGTAATGTACAAGGAAAATGCCGAGAAGCTTAAATCAAGAATTTCAGGAGACACAAAAATTGTATACGGCATGGACGGACTTGTGCAGTCTGTCTGCGCCAATGGAATAGATATTGTAGTAACTGCAATAAGCGGCATGATAGGACTTAAGCCTACCATTGAAGCTATAAGATGCGGAAAGGACATAGCTCTAGCAAACAAGGAAACTCTTGTTGCCGGAGGAGAAATAGTAATGTCCCTAGCAAAAAAACACAATGTGAAAATATTGCCTGTAGACAGTGAGCACAGTGCTATTTTCCAGTGCCTAATGGGAAATGAGGAAAACCGCATAAGTAAAATCCTCCTTACTGCTTCTGGAGGTCCCTTCAGAGGCAAATCATTAAAGGAGCTTGAAACTGTAACCCTGGCAGACACTCTCAACCATCCAAACTGGTCAATGGGCAAAAAAATAACCGTTGACTCAGCAACACTTATGAACAAGGGTCTTGAAGCAATAGAAGCTAAATGGCTGTTCGATTTAACTCCAGAACAGATTCAGGTCGTTGTACATCCTCAGAGTATAATACATTCTGCCGTCGAATATGATGATCATTCAATAATAGCTCAAATGGGTAATCCTGATATGAAAATCCCAATACAATTCGCACTGTTTTATCCCTACCGGTTGGAAAACAATCTAAAAAGTCTTGATCTTTTTGAAATAGGAAGCCTTACTTTTGAAAAGCCAGACATGGATACATTTAAATGTTTGAAACTTGCCTTTGATGCAATGAAAACAGGAAACTCCATGCCAATAGTACTCAACAAAGCAAATGAATTGA
>NZ_CEZJXU010000411.1:0-2334 GCF_983023055.1 Dethiosulfatibacter sp.
AAGAAAACATAGGAGGCAACACAATGAAAGACATAAAAGTATATTCAAGCAGCACTTGCCCATATTGCACAATGATGAAGGATTATTTGAAATCAAAGAATGTGGATTTCATAGAAAAGAATGTATCAACTGATGCAGATGCAAGAAAAGAGTTGATGGCCATGGGTCATATGGGTGTACCGGTAACTCTTATAGATGGAACTGAAATAGTTGGCTATGACACTAATAAAGTGGATGCACTTTTGGACTAACCCTCCAAATTCATATAATAAACACCCCTCCAAATAATATATTCAGAAAAACCCCTGTTCCCCAGGGGTTTTTCAATGTTCAAACTTAAAGAACCGCCCAAAAATACAAAAAGAACCGTCCCTTTTGTATTTTTGGGCGGTTCTTCCTATGAACTATACCAGTTTTCTATCTACTATCTGGTTTACTACGAAGGTTGCTACATGGTTTGCGAATGATCCAGGTCCGAAGCCTGCATCATATCCAAGTTCCTGTGCAATCTCGTGGGATAGTCTTGGACCACCGCAGATAAGAACTACCTTGTCCCTTATTCCTTCTGCTTCCATAAGCTCTACAAGCTGTGTAAGGTTTGGAATATGAACGTCCTTTTGTGTTACAACCTGTGAAACTAGAATTGCATCAGCATTAAGCTCTATTGCCTTTGCAACCAGGTCTTCGTTTGGCACCTGGCTTCCCAGGTTTACAGCTTCGACTCCCTTGTATCTCTCAAGTCCGTAATGTCCATCAAATCCCTTCATGTTCATTATGGCATCTATTCCAACTGTATGTGCATCAGATCCTGTACATGCTCCGATGATTACTACGTCTCTTTTTATATTTTCTTTTATATAGTCTTCAACACCATACTTGTCCATAAATTCAACGTCAACCTTAGGTACTTCTATTGCAGTATAGTCAACTGTATGGTTTACATTTCCATACATTGTGAAAAAGGTATATCCTACTCCCAGGTCACTTGAATAAACAACGCTAGGCTCTGTAACTCCCATTTTCCTGGCAAGCTGCTTTGCTGCTTCATCGGCTTCATCACCGTAGGGTATGGGAAGTGTAAAGCTTAGCTGCATCTTTCCATCATTAAGTGTGTCACCATATGGTTTTACCTTTGTTAAATCAACATTATCTTTAGTTATTTCCATTATTTTTGCAGACATTCTTTTTCACCTCCAAGCATTAAAGCTATAAACGGATTAATATATCCATCGGATTTTTCTACAACTCCGTCAAGACCTTTTCCGCCGTCAAATGGTCTCTTGACTCCGCCGAACTTGCCCTGCTGGATTGTCGAGAAGATTCCTTCTTTTTCTATATCCTTAAGCATTACTTCTGCATCTTTAAGTACAGACTGTGCTCTTTGCTGAATCATTCCATCTTCCTTGAACTCTATCTCAGAACCAAGATCCCTTGCATTGTTGAAGACATACTGTGCATTTTCTATTGAAAGCATCCTATCCTGTAGAAATGGTGTGTGGATAGCTTCAGTAAGCATTCCAAGAAGCTGCAATCCCTGTCCTGTCCAAATTGAAACAAGGTTGAAAAGTGTATCCTGAACATGACCCTTGAATATGTTTCCCGTTTTGAACTTTGTAGGAGGCATGTATTTTAGTGGAGCATTTGGAAATATTTCCTTTGTCATCTGCGCCTGTGCAAGCTCCATCAAGAATCCATTTTCAATCTTTGGATTCATTTCAAAAGCATGTCCAAGTCCCATCTGCTCTTCCGGTATTCCTGCAAGAAGTGCATATTGCTCATTTATGAACTGTGAAGCAAGTACTGTATGTGCTTCCTCAACTGCATCGGCAGTAGTAAGGTAATTGTCTTCACCTGTGTTTATTATTATTCCAGCATATCCGTTTATGATTCTTGAGAAATACTGGTCTACGATTGTTCTCTGCATGTTGATGTCTCTGAAAAGTATTCCGTAAAGTGCATCATTAAGCATTACATCAAGTCTCTCAAGAGCACCCATTGCTGCAATTTCCGGCATGCAAAGACCTGAACAGTAATTGCAGAGTCTTATGTATTTTCCAACTTCTTCTCCAACCTCGTCAAGAGCCTTTCTCATAAGCCTGAAGTTTTCCTGTGTTGCATATGTTCCACCGAATCCTTCTGTTGTAGGTCCGTATGGTACATAGTCAAGAAGACTCTGTGCGGTAGTTCTTATAACAGCAACAATATCTGCTCCCTGTCTTGCTGCAGCCTGTGCCTGAGTGATGTCTTCGTAGATGTTTCCAGTTGCAACTATTACATAGAGATAAGGCTTTGGTCCTTCTCCTATGGTGTCAATATATTCCTGTCTTTTGTCTC
>NZ_CEZJXU010000412.1:0-2312 GCF_983023055.1 Dethiosulfatibacter sp.
ACTATCTGTTTCACATCTAACGCGACTATGTCGCTGTGACCTATTTAACGCAGCAAAGCTGCTTTCTTGTTTGTTTGGGAGGGATTGTTATGTATCTATATTTAATAAGACATGGAGAGACTGACTGGAATACGGAGAAACGTATGCAGGGACAGATTGATATAAATTTGAATATGAATGGAGTTCACCAGGCCAGGGTTCTTGGACAGAAGCTCAAGGATGAATACAATATCAAAAAGCTCTATTCAAGTCCCCTTACAAGAGCATATATGACGGGAAAGATTGCTGGTGATATACTTGGTCTTGAATGCGAAAAAAGAGAAGAACTCATGGAATTCAATTTCGGAGACTGGCAGGGAATGACCTACGATGAAATAGAGAAAAGATATCCAAGAGATTGGAGAAATTGGAAAAGCTGCAGCCATCTCTCAAAAATAAATGGAGGGGAAACCTTCATAGCGGGACTAAAAAGGATATCAAAGTCAATAGGTGAAATAGTGAAGTCCAATGATGAGAATACTGCAATAATAACTCACGGGACATCAATTGAATTTTACATAAACTATATGTTGAACACTAAAATAGAAGAAATAAAAATGGAAAAGTTAATTGGAGAAAACACTTCAATATATAAGATATATATAGACAAGGAACACAATATTAACAGGCTGGAGGCATAAATGACACCTGGATTTGTAATTGCTGGGACAAACAGCGGAGTAGGAAAAACTACAGTATCAACGGGAATCATGTATGTGATGTCGGAATATATGAAGGTTCAGCCCTTCAAGACAGGACCGGACTACATAGACCCTGCATACCACACTTTTATTACAGGACTGAAAAGCAGGAACCTGGATACATGGATAAATGAAGAGAATACCATTAAATACCTTTACAACAAGAATGCAAAGGATGCTGACATAGCAGTTGTTGAAGGAGTAATGGGACTTTACGATAGCAAGGAAATCGGTGAGAAAAAAGGAAGCACAGCCTATCTGGCAGAGGTTCTCAACCTTCCAGTACTTCTCATAGTTGACGGGAAGGGAATGGCTGGAAGTGCAGCAGCAATTGTAAAGGGTTATGCAGAGCTTGATCCCGATGCAAATGTTAAGGGAGTGATCTTCAACAATGTAGCTGCCATGCATTATAAGCTTCTTAAAGATGCGGTTGAAAAATATACAGATGTGAAGGTATATGGATATATTGAAAAATTGCCTGAGATAGAGCTGCCATCAAGGCATCTAGGACTTGTTCCATCATGTGAAATAGAGGATCTAAAGGAACAGCTCAATATTTTGAGGGATAGAATAAAGAATACAGTAGATTTTCAAGGTCTTCAAGAACTTGCTAACACAGCTGGAGAAATCGAATTTGAAGGCATTAATATAGAGAAAAAAGAACCAATAAGAATAGGCATAGCAAAAGACAGCGCCTTTAACTTCTATTACGAAGATAATATAGACCTACTAAAGGAAATGGGAGCTGAATTAATCGAGTTCAGTCCTCTCGAATCAAAACTCATACCAAATAACCTACATCTTCTGTTATTCGGAGGAGGGTTTCCGGAAGTTTTTGCAGAGGATCTTCAAAATAACCATTCCATCAGAGAAGATCTGAAAGCAAAGCTCCAAGAAGGAATTCCCTACCTCTCCGAATGCGGGGGAATGATGTATCTCTGCGACGAAATCATTGATTTCAACGGAGATAGGTATGAAATGACAGGATATCTGAAAGGATATACTGAAATGACAAAGAAGCTTCAGAGATTCGGATATGCAACCATTAAGATTGAAGAAGAATGCATTTATGGAAAAGCTGGAAATGAAATAAGAGTACATGAATTCCATAGATCAAAGGATCATATAGATGAAAAGAAGGTTTTTCATATACACAAGGACAGGAATGGCAAGGTTTCAAAGGAATGGGAATGCGGATATGTGAAAGGCAATGGTGCAAGTTCCTACGCCCACTTCCACTACTATTCAAATTTGGAAATGATAAACAGTGTATACGACAAGGCTGTTGAATACAAGAAAGCAGCTACGCTGCGTTAACCGGGTCACGCTTCATGTGACCATAACGGTTATTAAGATGCGAAGGAAAGACACCTTAATAGCGTAATACCAACGTTTCAAGGGATTACGTACTTTAGACTTTCTTAAGCTGAAAGAATTCACTAGTTAAAGTGTAAAAGCATATATATAAGGACCATGGGTTGCCTGAATAACTCAAATTTTTATGGAGATATGATTTATCATATAATAAAAAATGACTGAATATATTAAAAATCCTGAAAAAATCGAAGAAAA
>NZ_CEZJXU010000413.1:0-2083 GCF_983023055.1 Dethiosulfatibacter sp.
ATTCATCAGCATGTCTATCCTGTTGAGGGCTTCATAAATATTCTTTTCTGAATTTGCGTAAGAAAGTCTCAAATATCCTTTCCCGTTGTCACCGAATGAAGATCCGTCAAGTAGCGCTACACCTGAATCTGTAAGAATAATAGCTGCAAGATCGCTGCTTACGAAGCCGGTTTTCTTAACATTGGCAAAGGCGTAGAATGCACCTGCAGTCTTCATGCAGCTGAAACCCTTGATGTCGTTTAGACCACTTACAACGATATCCCTTCTCTTCATGAATTCAGCCCTCATTCTGTCAACTTCGTCCTGAGGTCCTTTAAGAGCTTCTATTCCCGCTACCTGTACAAAGGTGGATGTGCAGGAGTTGCAGTTTATCTGAAGCTTGGTCATCTTTTCTGCAAGAGTGGGATTCATGATTCCATATCCCAGTCTCCAGCCCGTCATTGCATAGGATTTTGAAAAGCTGTCGCCAACAATTACCCTGTCCTTTAAAGAAGGAATGGAAGCTATTGATTTTGTAGTTCCTTCATATATCAATCTGTCGTATATTTCATCAGAAAATACATAGGTGTCTCTATTTTCAATGAGCTCTGCAATTTTGTCAATGTCTTCCGGTGTAAGAACTCCTCCGGTGGGATTTCCCGGGGAATTGAGAATAATAAGTTTTGTCTTGTCTGATATCTTTGACTCCAGCTCTTCAAGGTCAAATCTGTATCCCTTTTCTTCAACCAGGTTCACAGGAACAGGAATTCCTCCTGTAAACTTTATCATTGACCTGTAGGCAGATAGCCTGGGTCCGGATAGATAACCTCGTCACCTGGATTTACAAGGCACATGAGAGTGAAGAAAATCATTGACTTGCCTCCTGGAGTTACTACCACTTCGTCTGTGTTTGTCTTAATGTTTTTAAACTTGTCTGCATAATCTACTATTGCTTCCCGAAAGGGCATATAACCCTGTGCAGGAGAGTAAAATGTAAGGCCGTCGTCGATTGCCTTCTTTCCTGCTTCCTTAATGTTTATAGGAGTCGAAAAATCAGGTTCTCCAACTTCAAAATGTTTTATGTCAATACCTTTAGCTTCAAGTGCTCTTGCCTTTGCAAGTACGGCAAAAGCAGCTTCGCCTTCAAGGTTGTTAAGTCTGTTTGCCAATATAAAATCCTTCATTGATATACCTCTCAAATTAATAGTTGTTTTCGAAAAATATGTATCTGTTTCAAGAACACCCACCATGTGGGACGCTGTTCGCATCTATCTTTAGTAAGTATCTATTATAAAGGATAATTTTTGATTGTAAAGAAAAAGATATATAAACAGGATATAATTTTTATATGGCAAACACAAACATCTGTCTATCCTTGAGATACAAACACTTATGTGCAAAACAAATGTGCGTGAATTGTGTACATTGCGTAGGGACAGACCCCTTGTCATGAAATGTGTAAATTTTTCCAATGTTATAATAGTGTGCATAAATTGGACAGGTAAATAAAGTTTTTATTATTAGTTCAATTTGATTATACAATTAAGCGACAAGGAAGGGAACAACAAAGAAGAGTGAACAACTTTGTATTATTTCCTCTCATTTAGCCAGACTCCTGTAAAAACTAGAATAACTCCAATTAGTTTCTTGAAATTAAATGAATCGAAAAGATAATAATCCACGATGCTGCTCATTATGGTTTGTCCCATGAAGGGCAGCAGTACTATGTAGATGGCAGAAAGTCTGGAGCTTACATGGTTGAAAATCAGGATGACAAATAGACCGAATACAAAGCCCAGATATCTGTATGGTGGTATTTGAATATAATCAATTGAGATGCTTTCCATTCCGAAGATCAGCAGTGCAGCAGTCGCTACCACTGCTCCTATTCCAAAATTCAAAAGGGAAGTTTTATAAGTTCCAACCTTCAAGGTAAGTTGTCCATTGAGAACGGGACTCAGGACAATCATCACTCCCATTATTATTGCAAGTATATAATACATAATTTCTCCTAATCAATCTTTTTGCTAAATCATATCGGATATCGGCGAGGTCTCGACTTCGAGGTGCATCTATCTACCTTATTAATAAAAGATAGCTGTAC
>NZ_CEZJXU010000413.1:2093-2310 GCF_983023055.1 Dethiosulfatibacter sp.
ATCATCACTCCCATTATTATTGCAAGTATATAATACATAATTTCTCCTTTTTTTCAATAAAACAACTGGTTTGTTTCTACCAAATAATTCGCATGAAATATTATTTATATCTGCTAATGGTTAAATAAACATTATCACTATTCCAACAAGAATAACACTGTATCCTACGAGGTTCTTCTTTCTGAAGGGAACCTTCTCCATTCCGAAAAGTCCAAAC
>NZ_CEZJXU010000414.1:0-2309 GCF_983023055.1 Dethiosulfatibacter sp.
GAAGAGAGAGGTTTGATCAACCGCATAGGAAGATGGGTATTTGAGGAAGCCGTGAGTCAGATTTCCAGATGGAATAAAAATGGATTAGAGATGAAGAAGGTAGCTGTAAATATGTCAGTAAAGCAGATGGATGACAGTGGGTTTGTTGAATTCATGGAAAGAATACTTGAGAAATACAAGGTCGAAGCCAGGTATGTTGAAATAGAGATTACGGAGAATCTTTTGATTGGTGACACCGAAAAGGCCGTCGATTTACTAAATCGAATCAAGGATATTGGAATAAGCCTTGCACTTGATGATTTTGGTAGCGGGTTTTCATCTATAAGCTATCTAACCAAGTTTCCAGTTGACAAGATAAAGTACGACAAGTCCCTGGTGGATCAATATGCAGATGATAAAAACTGCGGTGTAATACAAAAGCTTAATCTTCTGGCCGAGGAGTTCAATATCAAGACTCTTGCTGAGGGAGTCGAAACACTTGAACAATATGAATTATTAAGGGATGCTGGTTGCCATTGCATTCAAGGATACTATTTCAGCAAACCCCTGGAGCCTGACAGGATTGAAAGCATATATATGAAAAATTTCTTGAAAAATTGATTGAATGAAAAAAGTTGTCTGGTTTAATGTTGACAATCCATAGGTGTATAACAATCATGTAAGAAATAGAGTAGAGTACGAATTATAAGAAAAGGAGATGTTTATTGCAGTCATGTCAAATCGTAAGGAGTTGAGTGAAGAATTACAGATTTCTAATCAAGATATACTAAAATATTTATCAACATATTAATCAAATTGGTATTTCCCGGGAAATTTGAATTATTTGGGCTGACAGCAAGTTTGTTTTAGTTTTAGATTTTTTCAACCATTTATCGTCGCGGTATAAAACCTGAGCTGTTATAGTGAATTCGCGGTTATCGAATGACTTAATAACTTCAACATTACCGAATTCAAGCTCTGACTTTAGCTCGACTTGATTCTCTTTAATATAGGACTTGAATATCTGTCTGTACTTGCTACCTTTTTGCGTTAATATCAATGTTTTCATTTCAAGGTCCGAACAGGATATTTTCTTGGAAGTTGCCAAATGTTATTATGACCATAGTAAGGTCAGCCGACAAACCTTCATTTGATGAAGTATATATTGTTGGTTGGCAAGTAGTTTGGGGAGATAGAAAATGCAAAATATGAATAGAATTGAAGATTTCATGGATAAAATCCAGGATAACATACTTAATGGATTGCTTTCATGATTTACATATGTAAAAAAGTAGCAAGACTGTTCATTGGACTATTCATAATGGGGGTTTCAGCAGCATTGATGCTGCAGGCAAACCTTGGAATGTCTCCTTTTGGTGTTTTGCACAGTGGTATTGCAGAGGCTTTTGATATTACTTTTGGTAAAGCTTGTATTATTGTAGGTTTTGTGTTTATTGCAATATCATATTTATCTGGAGAAAAAATCGGATGGGGTTCATTGGCTAATATGTATTTTGTCGGTGTATTCATAGACTTGATATTGAAGTGGGGGATTATTCCGAAATGCAGTTCTTTTTTATCGGGATTTATTATGTTGTCTTTTGGAATGCTGTTGATGGGAGTCAGCTCGTTTTTATATTTGAGTGCAGGTTTAGGATCAGGACCACGAGACGGAGTAATGGTAATGCTTGTTAAAAAAACAGGAAGATCAGTAGCCTTAATCAAGGGTGTTATAGAATGCACTGCACTTATCATAGGATATCTGATGGGTGGTAAGGTTGGAATGGGAACATTATACTGTAGCCTTAGCGTTGGCTTCTATTATCAGATGGCATACAGAATGTGTAAGTTTAATGTTAAAGACAATAATCATAGGTTTATTGATGATGACATTGAAGTTTTGAAAAAAATTACTCAATAAATAATCTACGAGGTATGCTTTATAAATCATGAAGGTTGTGTTATTATGTAATATATTTCGGAATTTAATTACACTATTGGAGGAACAATAATATGAAAATTGCTTTACCATCAAGACAAAATCAAATAGACAATCATTTTGGTCACTGTGAGTACTATACTATTATAACGGTGGACAAGGATAAAAAAGAAATCATATCTCAGGAAATGTTAGAATCACCAGCTGGTTGTGGCTGTAAGTCAAATATTGCCCAAACATTGTCTGATATAGGAGTATCGGTTATGCTTGCAGGCAATATGGGTCAGGGAGCTGTAAATGTTTTGAAAAACTCAGGAATAGAAGTGATTCGCGGATGTTCAGGAGACGTTAAAACTGTTGCTGATAATTGGATTCAGGGAAATGTTGCAGA
>NZ_CEZJXU010000415.1:0-830 GCF_983023055.1 Dethiosulfatibacter sp.
ATCTTTTTCTAAGCAAAAAAGACATTCGTATGGACAATGGAAAGTTCACACTTTTATAAGTGTGGGCTTTTTTTAGTTGAAGTCGGCCCGCAAATGATTTCATATTACAGTTCCCTGCTCACTCGGTACGACAATTCTCATTTTATTAAGGAAATTATCGCACCTCAAATTCACGACCTCACTGTTATATGAAATCATCTGCTAAGAGTTCTGACAAAAATACAAACACTGCTTCTACACTTGAAAACTGTAAACAATGAAAATAAAAGGAGATTAAAATGGAACTATTGAAAAAAACTGTAGAGAGAATCGAAGGACTTAATGAAGATATAATGAAGGAATGCAAGAGTAGGGTGGATAACTTAATCAAACCTCAGGGAAGCCTTGGAAAGCTTGAAGAGCTTGCTATACAGATGTCGGGAATAACAGGTGAAATGTTTCCTAATCTTGATAACAAGGCTATAATTGTTATGTCTGCAGATCATGGAGTTTGTGAAGAAGGAGTAGCTTCAGGTCTTCAGGTTGTAACAGAAATACAAACATATAATATTCCAAGAGGAATAACAGGTGTCGGCGCTTTGGCAAAAATTGCAGGAGCAGATCTTGTAACTGTAGATATAGGTGTAATGAAGGATCTTGAATACAGTGAAATAATAAACAGGAAAGTAAAATACGGGACTAATAATATGGCTAAAGGTCCAGCAATGACATATGAAGAGGCAGTAAAAGCTCTTGAGACAGGAATTGAAATTACAGAATCAGAAATCAAAAAAGGAAGAAAGATAATTGGTACAGGTGAAATGGGTATAGGAAACACTACCCCTTCGACT
>NZ_CEZJXU010000415.1:840-2307 GCF_983023055.1 Dethiosulfatibacter sp.
AGAAACGCAGTGATTATAAATGAGGCTATCATAACTGCAATACTTTCAGTCATGGGTGATATCCATCCTTCAGAAATCACAGGTGTGGGAGCAAACCTTGATGCAGCAATGGTTGAAAACAAAGCAAAAGTTATAGAAAGAGCAATAGCACTTAACAATCCAGATAAAAATGATCCAATAGATGTACTGGCAAAAGTTGGAGGTCTTGACATAGCAGGAATGGCTGGAACAATGCTTGGATGTGCTGCCAATAAGACTCCTTGCATTATAGATGGTTATATATCCACTATTGCAGCTATCATCGCCTGTGCCATAGCACCTGAAACTAAGAACTATCTTGTATCCTCACATTTTTCAAAAGAAAAAGGTGCAAAAACAGCAAGCGATCTTCTTGGATTGACTCCAATGCTTAACATGGGAATGAGACTTGGCGAGGGAAGCGGAGCAGCTCTTGCTTTCAACATAATTGAATCAGCAGTACAAATGAATAAGGATATGATTACCTTCCAAGAAGGTGGAATCACCGTAGTCTAATCCATGATAATATGGTAAAATCAAACAGGAGGTGTTGCAAATGAAGAAAAGTTTTTTGTTGCAACAGTACTGTTTATTATACTAATGCTGAATTTTCAAACAAGGATGATGTATACATAGTGTACTGCAGGTCTGGAAGCAGAAGTTCCCAGGCTGCAAAAATTCTACTGTCCGAAGGTTATCAGTATATATACGATATGGGTGGAATAGGAAACTGGGAATATAATATTGAGAAATGAATTTTATAAAACAGCCGGTATATCCATATAGAATAATTCCGGCTGTTTTTTTTATGTTTTCATTATAGATTTAAGGAATATCCGCAGGCTCCAAAGCCTCGATATCCGGAGAATCTTCGTGTAGATATTTACTTGATAAAACCTCAAGAAGGTTGTTGTAATAATATACCCGTCCCTTGCTGCTTTCAGAATAGCTTACTATTTTGTCATCCTCAAGAATTACCAGATGCTTTCTTACTGTCTGATAGTTGAACCCTGTTTCCTGTGCTATCTGATTAATTGTAAAGACAGGATTTCTGTAAATGCTCTTGTATATGCTTCCTATATACTTGTTGAACATAATGTTTTCAACCTTTTCATAGTCTTGAAAATACAACTTTTCAAGCTCTATGACGAACTCCGTAAGCATCTTTGCCTGAGTTTCTATCATCTTCAAGAAATACTTGATCCACGGCACCCAGTTATTCTTCTTTCTAATAAGTTCAAGATTTTCATAATACAGACATCTGTCCCTTCCGATTGATTCACTTATGAAGAGGTTGGGATTGTCCATAAGTCCAAGCTTGTTGATGAAAATAGGAAAAAGTATTCTGCTCATCCTGCCGTTTCCATCATTATAGGGATGGATGGACTCAAACTGATAGTGAAGGATTGCCATCTTAACTAGAAGATGATATTCATCATTATCTTCAAT
>NZ_CEZJXU010000416.1:0-2294 GCF_983023055.1 Dethiosulfatibacter sp.
TCACCGAAAGAGTCAAGGGTACAGGTGGACTGCCTCTAGGGTCAAATGGTGAAGGTTTAGTTCTTCTTTCAGGAGGAATTGATAGCCCGGTGGCATCCTATATGATGGCGAGAAGAGGAGTCAAGATTAGCTGTGTTACCTTCCATGCATATCCATTTACAAGTGAGAGAGCTAATGACAAGGTAAAGACGCTCACTGAAAGATTGTCTGTTTTTTGTGGTAAGATAGAGCTTTACTATGTTAATATTTTAGATATATATAAGGAAATTAAGGAAAAATGTCCTGATGATCAAATCACCATCATTGCCAGAAGGTTTATGATGAAAATTGGTGAAAAGATTGCAGAAAATAGGGATTTGGATTTTCTTATTACCGGTGAAAGTCTTGGTCAGGTTGCAAGCCAGACTGCAAAATCAATGAGAGTAATAGATTCTTCAGTAGAGCTTCCAATATTGAGACCACTTGTTGGAATGGACAAGACGGAAATAATAGATATAGCAAGAAATATAGGTACCTATGAAGATTCAATTCAACCCTATGAAGATTGCTGTTCGGTATTTTCACCAAAGCATCCGCAAACAAAGCCTAAGATAAACAAGATTTTAGAATCTGAGAGCCATCTTGATGTTGATGCATTAATAAATGATGCAATAGAAAAAATGACCAGGGAGGTCATTTTTTAGTAAAATTGAGCGTTAGCCGCATAAACTAAAAACAAAGGGATTGAAGCTTATCTAACGCTTTCAATCCCTTTATTTGCGAGTTCATCTGCTTTTTCGTTGTATTCGATTCCAGCATGGCCCTTTACCTTTATCAATTTAATCTTTACAAAGGATTCCAAAAGTTTAAGCATTTCAATCCAAAGTTCCTTGTTTTTTACACTTTGTTTTTTTGAATTCTTCCAGCCGTTTTTTCTCCAGTTCACAAACCATTTCTGGTTGATGCAGTTTACAATATATGCAGAGTCGGAATATATTTCTGTTTCAAGATCCTTGTTATTAACCGTTTTAAGTACTTCAATTATGGCTGTCATTTCCATTATGTTGTTTGTTGTATTCTTGGTGCCTCCAAAGATTTCCTTTTCATGGCCCCTGTACATGAGGATTGCTCCCCAACCGCCAATATTTGTACTGCTTTGATTACCAGAACAGGCCCCGTCAGTATATATGATTAGTTTCTCAGACATTTTTACCTCATTACTATTTTTATTATTTCAGAATAAATTTCTTCAGGATTTTTATCCCACTTTGCTACTATTTTTTTTGCAAGACTTTCTGAAGGGACGTTGACTGAAAGATTAAAAACAGTTACAGTCTTTTCAGAAGCCTGCATAACTACTGTATAGCTGCCGTCCTTCCTGTCAAAATAATGTGCCAGAAGGTCACTCTTTTTCTTTATTTCTTTTCTTAGATATTTTGAAGAATCTAAAACCTCATTCTTAAAGCTCTGTGGAATCTTGTCGTTAAACATTTCAACGGATTCTGAACCTAGCTTCGTAAGTTTATAGCACTCCTTGTTGAGTATGTGTTCTATATCTAGAAATTCGTCTTTTTTTAAGTCGTTTAAAAGTTCATGGAGTGTAAAATAGTCCATATGGTTGTTTTCCACTATATAATTTGTCAAGTCTACATGGTCGATTGAAGTATTTATGGATTTCAGTATATATAATAATTTAAGTTTTATCTGAGCTAGTTTAGTGCCGCTGTCAAACAAAATATCACCACCTGACAAGTATTATAACATCATTAATGGGCTTTTTCTATTATTTATAGTATTTTGTTTATGAATTTATTATAAATAATTGATTATCATATGGATAAATTCCTGAAAATATATTACAATGAAAAAAAGGGGTGATATTATGAAAAAAATCAAAATTTTAATTTTATTGTGTGCACTATTACTCGTAACAGGATGCAGTAGAGTTGGAAATACTCCGGAGGATGATATATTAGATGAAACTGGAGATGAAACGGTCATTGAAAATGGTGGGGACGATACAACAGACGGTGACTTGAAGGAAGAAATAAAAGGTGATGGAGAAGAAATCAAGGACAATGCTTCTAAAGGTGAAAATGGCCAGAATCAGGAGGTTGGTGAAATTAATGTAGACTTTTCTCTGGAGCCTAACGAGGCAGGAAGGGTCATGGTACTGATGTACCACAGTATTGATGATGATGAGGCAGAATATGAAATATCCGTTGAGTCTTTCAAACAGGACCTTGATTATCTTTATGAACATAACTACAGGCCTATTTCCATTGACAAGTACATGAAGGGGGAAATAGACACAC
>NZ_CEZJXU010000417.1:0-2289 GCF_983023055.1 Dethiosulfatibacter sp.
CTCATAACATGGTCAATACTGTCTACAATTGCCTTGATATTTTTAAAGCATTGTTCAGCCTGCTCTGTTACACCACCAGCTACCAATTTACCAGATCTTGGATCGATAGGTAATTGAGCTGAAAGATTATTGTAATGAGAGTAAGCTACAGTTTGTGAATATGGACCGATACCTTGTGGCGCATTTTCCGTATTTCTTGCTAATACTGCGTTAAACATATATTTCTCCTTTAAATAAATTCAACGGTCAACTACATGATATTGGATTTTACGACTATAAATAATATATAAAACCATGAAGATATTCATCCAAATTCTTCGGAAAGTTGAAACGCTGTTTCATAAATATATAATATCACATATTTTGTATTTATCAAGCTTTTTTGAAACATTGTTTCAAGTTTTTTTACTAAACGTTTTCATCATATACCTCAAATATCCTCAAAAGCTTGAAATATCAACTAAACCGGCCAGTGATTACGGCCGGTTTTATTTTTTGAATTTTGATTGAAATGACTAAAAAAATACAGACAATCATCTCAAAATAGCTGATTATCTGTATTTTACCTATTCTAATAATAATGTGAAATTTTTAATCACCGTCAATCAAATTCCCGAGAGTACCTAGCAAACTTCCTTCCCCTGTAGACTTTCCTCCCATTGATTTAGCACTTCCTATTATTCGGTCAGCCAGTCTAGAGAATGGCAACGACTGCAACCATACATGACCAGGACCCTTTAAAGTAGCAAAGAATAATCCCTCGCCTCCAAATACAGCACTCTTTATATTGCCTACGAATTGAATATCGTAATCAACATCCTTAGTGAATGCTACAATACATCCAGTATCAACCTTTAAAGTTTCTCCTGCAGATAGTTCTTTTTCAATAATTGTTCCACCGGCATGAAGAAAAGCAAGACCGTCACCTTCAAGCTTTTGCATGATAAAACCTTCGCCGCCAAATAATCCCTTGCCGATTTTCTTTTGAAATTCTATTCCAACTTTGGTGCCTTTTGCAGCACAGAGGAAAGCATCCTTTTGACAAATTATCCTGTTGTTGTAATCACTCAATTCCAGTGGAACTATTTTCCCTGGATATGGGGCACCAAAAGCAACATGTTGTATGCTTCCACTCAAGTTAGTAAAAGTTGTCATGAACAAGCTTTCACCTGTTATTACTCTCTTTCCTGCGCTCATCAGCTTACCCATAATTCCGGATTCCTTATTTGAACCGTCTCCAAATACAGATTCCATTCCTATACGTTCTTCCATGTAAATCATCCCGCCTGCTTCTGCAACAACAACTTCACCTGGATCCAATTCAACCTCTACAAACTGCAGATCATCTCCATAAAGCTTGTAACTTAATTCATGTGATTTCATAAAATGCTCCTTTTTAGTAACTGTAATTATATTTTCCATCCATTTATGTATACCCTTCTGGCTTTCTAAAATTCAATATTAAGAAAATTTAAAATCCGATATTTATAGCATAAACTTCGTTTAACATTACTGACTTGTTAGAAAACTAACAAACTCATCCTTTGTCATACAATTGAAATATGCATCGATTTCTATTGATTCAAGACTATTAATAATGTCTTCCTTTTTAAGTTTCGTACCCTTTAAAAGGTCTTCAAGTACATGAAGCTTTTCAGCCGTGAAAAAATCTCCAAATATCTTACAATCGTCAATCTTTCCATCTACAATATTCATTTTCATATCAATAAGACCACAGGTGAACTTCTCAAGCTTTTCCACCTCGTATTTTGGAGAATTCCCCCAATTCCAGTCCCAGGTGCTGAATTGTTCCTTAACCTTTTTGTTCAATTCCTCCAACACTTCCTCAGGAAGAATATACTCTTCAATATTATTGGTATTACTGAACTGCTCAAGCAGAAAATCTCTGAATTCATATATTTCCATATCCTTTGACATGTAATCAACAATATTTCCAACCCTGCTTCTTACGGATTTGATGCCTTTGGATTTGATTTTAAGTTCCTTCACCCTCAATGACTTGACAAGGTTGGACATGTCTGCATTGAACAAGAGAGTTCCATGGTGGAGTATTCTTCCATTCTTGAAGCACTGTGCATTTCCAGATATCTTTTTTTCATCTATCTGAATATCGTTTCTGCCAGTTAAAACTGCATTGACTCCAAGCTCTTTCAATGCATCGATGACAGGTTTGGTGAATTTCTCAAAATTGTTTACATCTTCTTTTCCCGCCTTGTGTACAAAGGAATAGTTCAAGTTTCCAGAATCATGGTATACAGCACCTCCGCC
>NZ_CEZJXU010000418.1:0-2276 GCF_983023055.1 Dethiosulfatibacter sp.
AGGGAAGACTCAAGGATGTATCCTATGAGCTTTTATCCAGGGGTAGAGCCTTGGCAGACAAGCTTGAGGAACATCTTGTTTCAGTTGTTATAGGCAATGATGTAGATAAAGAACAAATAAACGAACTTATTCTAAGAGGTGCGGACAAGGTTTTGGTTGTTGAAAGTGAAAATTTGAATGACTTTATTGCTGAAAACTACAGCAACCTTGTTGTGGATTTGATTCAAAAAAGAAAGCCTAACATAATCCTTGCTGCTGCGACGGCGAATGGCAGAACGTTCATGCCCCACGTGGCAATGAGACTGCATACGGGACTTACAGCAGACTGTACAGATTTGGATATAGAAAAGGAAACAAAAAATTTGCTTCAAACCAGACCTGCAATAGGAGGAAACATACTTGCAACCATAAAAACTCCTAACCATAGACCACAGATGGCCACAGTAAGACCTAAGTCTTCAAAACCTCTCGAAGTAGACGAAAGCAGAAACGGAGAAGTTGAATTTATTGAATTCGATGAATCATTAGTAGACGGCAGAGTTAAAAAACTTGCGTCCGAATACGGCAAGGACAGCGGATTGAATATACATGGTGCCGACATAGTGGTATCCGGTGGCAAGGGAATGAAAAAAGGTGAAAACTTTGCAATACTCAAGGAGCTTGCGGATACGCTAGGCGGTGTTATAGGTGCTTCAAGGGATGCTGTGGATAGAGGCTGGGCCGTATATCCACAACAGGTAGGGTTAAGTGGTAAAACTGTTACTCCAAAACTGTATATAGCAGTCGGAATATCAGGAGCTATCCAGCATCTGGCCGGAATGAAGACATCTGAAATTATTATTTCCATAAACATAGATCCTGAAGCTGAAATATTCAAAGTCTCGGATTTCGGAATTGTAGGAGATTTATTTGAAGTTGTTCCTTTACTCAATAAAAAGCTGCAAGAGGAGGTAAAATAGATGAAATACAATCCAATTACTAAAGATATACTGGAAGAGCTTATTGAAATACTTGGAGCAAAAAACGTAATAGTGGATGAAGAAAAAATGGAGAACTACTCCCATGATGAAACTTCTGAAGAATATGCACACATGCCTGAAGTGGTAATAACTCCCAAAAGTGCTGAACAAATATCTAAAGTAATGAAACTTGCAAACAAGCATCTTGTTCCTGTAACACCTAGGGGTGCAGGAAGCGGACTTTCTGGAGGAGCCATACCTGTATTCGGAGGTATCTTGCTTTCAATGGAAAAAATGAATAGGGTCCTTGAAGTTGACTATGACAATATGATGATAGTAGTGGAACCGGGTCTGGTAACAAATGAAATAAACGGCATTGTGGATGAAAAAGGTCTTTTCTTCGCAGGTTATCCGATGAGTCTCCTTACCTGCTATATTGGAGGAAATATAGCTGAAAACGCCGGTGGTGGAAAGGCGATTAAATACGGTGTAACAGGTAGGTATGTAATGGGACTTGAAGTAGTCACTCCGACAGGTGAAATTGTGGAAATGGGTGGGAAAAATATAAAGGACGTTACCGGGTACGATCTTAAGAGGCTTATGATAGGTTCCGAAGGTACTTTGGGAGTAATTACGAAAGCCATAATAAAGCTTTCTCCCAAGCCCAAATTCGCTACCGATCTCCTGGTACTTTTTAGTGATGCGGAATCAGCAATAAAAATGGTTCCCAAGATTATTTCAGAAGGACGAATTATTCCGACTTCCATAGAATTTATGGACAAGCTTTCCGTTCACACGACATGTGATTATCTGAACGAGCATCTGCCTTATCAAAAGGCTGGATCAATGCTTCTTATAGAAGTTGATGGTACGGTAGAAGAAAATGTAAATCTTGATGCTGAAACCATAGGAGAGCTCTGTCTTGAAAACAGCGCAATAGAAGTATATGTTGCTGACAACTATACGACACAGGAAAGGGTTTGGAGCGTAAGGCGAAATATAGCGGAGGCTTTCATGGTTTACAGTCCGGAGCAGAGTTTGGAAGATATTGTTGTGCCTATAGCGAACATAGCAAAGCTTATGCCTGAGATTGAAAAGATATCAAAAAAATACGATATCAAGATGCCTTCCTATGGTCATGCCGGAGACGGAAATCTTCACACTACACTGGTCAAGAATCCCAATACAACAATAGAGGAATGGCATGAGATTGAAGAGAAGGCATTGCAGGAGCTTTACAATATAGTTTATGAATTGGGAGGAAAGCTCAGTGGTGAGCATGGGATAGGACTTAAGCGAAAGAAATATATGAAGGAT
>NZ_CEZJXU010000419.1:0-2273 GCF_983023055.1 Dethiosulfatibacter sp.
TATCACCTGAATATGCATCTTTTACGGATATTCTGTTCATACCCATATATGTGAACAGCTTTCCAGCCTTGCACTTTTCCAGTTCACCATTTCTTTTGTATACAGAAATATTCTGTCCTTCTTTTATGCATCCTTTAAAAATTCTTCCAATTCCAAGTCTACCGATATATTCATCATATCCAAGAGATGAAATCTGAATCTGAAGGTTTTCATCATCAAGCTGAGGATAACAATCTGTATGCTTTAAGATTGTATCAAACAAAGGAACTATATCCTCGTTGTCGTCTTCCAGTTCGTATTTCACTATTCCATGCTTAGCAATTCCATAAAGAATTGGGAAATCAAGTTGTTCCTCATTTGCATTCAATTCTACAAAAAGGTCAAATACCTCGTCTACAACTTCTTCGGCTCTCTGGTCTTTCTTGTCAATTTTGTTGATTAACAGAATTGGATTAAGTCCCATTTCCAGTGATTTTTGAAGAACAAACCTTGTTTGAGGCATTGGACCTTCAGAAGAATCAACAAGAAGAATTACAGTGTCTACAGTCTTTATAATCCTTTCAACTTCTGATGAGAAGTCGGCATGACCTGGTGTATCCACAATATTCACCTTTGTATCTTTGTACAAAACAGAACAGTTCTTGGAGTAAATCGTAATTCCTCTTTCTCTCTCTAAATCGTTGCTGTCCATAACACAGTCAACTACTTCCTCATTGTCCCTGAAAACACCGCTTTGTGAAAGAAATGCATCAACCAAGGTAGATTTTCCAGCATCAACGTGAGCTATAACAGCTATATTTACAATTTTATTATTCATAAGTTTTTTATTAAACTTCCTTTCTTAAACATACTTTCATCAGTTTAATACTATTCACCAAAATAAGCAAGCTATTTTTACATAAACCTGAATTCATCACATGATTTCAATAAAAATAGTATGTCAATTCTGACATACTATTTTTAAATCCCGTTATTTATAGCTTAAGGGAGTTGCTTTGTACTTGCCTAAGAAAGTTAAACAGTTTCTGGTTCTTCCGCTTCATAGCCGTTCAAATCAATGGTAAACTGCTTAATTTTTTGATCTTCTTTTGGCTTGTCCCTGAAGTCAGTTTTTGTTTCAGCAATTTTATCTACTATATCCAGTCCTTCTGTAACCTTTCCAAATGCCGCATAGCTGTTATCAAGATGAGGTGATTTCGCATGCATTAGGAAAAACTGAGAACCTGCAGAATCAGGATGCTGTGATCTAGCCATTGATAATACACCCTTTTCGTGCTTTATGTCGTTGTCAAACCCGTTGCTTTTGAATTCTCCCTTGATAGAATACCCTGGTCCACCAGTTCCAGTACCCTGAGGACATCCTCCTTGAATCATAAATCCTTTAATGACTCTGTGAAAAACCAATCCGTCATAATAGCCTTTATTTACAAGAGATACAAAGTTTTTTACTGTATTCGGAGCCTTGTCGGGATACAACTCCCCCTTCATTACATCTCCATTTTCCATTTCAATTTTAAAAATCGGATTACTCATATTTCCTCCATGTTATTTTATTTTTAACGCCTTGATGATACCTGTAAAATTTTCAAACCTGGAGTCTGAAATCACACTATAGTTTTCATCATTGTTAAATTTATCTATGTAATTATATACGAAGTTTTCAGCTTCGTCAAAAAAACCAATATTATATAAAGAATAAGCTAAATTAGTAATATACTTTTCAATAATAACAAATTCACTGTCATAGTCAATCACTTCCTCTTCAGAAATTTCCAATAATAGACTTTCCACAACACTTAAATCTACGAATTCATCTGATGTCAAATCTAGATTTCCATAATTTATTACCAATTTATAAAGCTCTGCAAATTTTTCATTCTTATTATAATAATCCATGAGCAAAAAAACAATATCTGCTCTCATAATATTGTCATCAATCCTTTTTTTTGTTTCTTCAAGATAGATGATCATTTTCTTGTCCATATTGTAATTAACAATTTCATGAAGCAATATAAACTTTTCTTTCCTGTCAATACCCGTGTTGAAAAGCATTGAATCCAATATGGCGTTGCTGTGAGAAAGCTTTACATCATCGGTTATATCGTCATTTAAGAGCAAATAATAGTGCACCCCAATTCTGTTGAAATAATCATTTTCATCAAGCTCCCTTAATGTTCTTACTGGATTAAGGTCATATAATGGTTCATCCTCGGGAAAAATATAGCCTCCGAATTCCAGATATTCTATAGTTGTTACGGCTTTTATATACCTAA
>NZ_CEZJXU010000420.1:0-2271 GCF_983023055.1 Dethiosulfatibacter sp.
TAGGCTGTAAATACCTTAATGCTTCCAAGACCTTCCTCCCTGCATGTTTTTACAAGGTTTTCAACATCTCCAGAGAAATTCCCCAGAGTAAGGTGAAAGGAATAGTCAATACATGACTTTTCAGCCTCTTTTTTTCTTTCCCTTATTGCCACCAAGGCTTCCTCATGACTGAATACAGGTCTAGTAAAATCAATAAATGTGGTGACACCGCCAAAGGCAGCAGTTCTGGACCCGGACTCAAAATCGTCCCTTGAACTGAACTCCCCAAGGTCCAGTGAGAAATGTACATGAGGATCTATAAATCCTGGAAGAACAAGCTTTCCTTCTGCATCTAAAGTCTTTTCACATTCAAATATACACCTGTCTATCTTTTTAATGGTTCCCTCATTAATATATACGTTTGTATCCACGAATCCGCCGTCAATATATACTCTTCCATTTATTATGCCAAGGTCAAACATTTCAGACACCCATGATTTCCCTAAGCTCTTCCTTGTGTTTTTCCCTGTATTCTTTAATAAGTCTATCCGCTTCTACTACAAGGTCTGCTTTTTCAAGCCAGTAGGATTGCTTAATCTGCATGTTAAGTTCTTCAACAGTCTTGCCCTGCTGTTCTACCCATGTATAGTACTTCAGATTGTGCCATCTTCTTCTGTTGTCCATACCTCCTTCAAAGAAGAATGAAGGCTCCTGAAATCTTATTACCCTGTCATAGATATTCTTGGCACTGCATCTGTCTATATCAGGCATTTTGTTCATTACAGAATGATATCTGTCTATTGAATCAGTGGCAATAGTAAGGATATTGTCCCCTTCATCAAGATCGTAGTATTTGGCAGTCTTTATGGCAGCAATGATATTTGCAACACTTGATATTCCAATCTTGTCGGAAATGAATTCAACAGTCTCCTCCCCAAGAACAGTCTTCAAGTATTCCTTTCCAACCTCTGTAGTGAAGACCTTTAGCATTCTCTTACAGTCCATGTCATCTATTTGAACCACACCGTCACAATTCATTACATTATGAATCCATGTAACATGCTTGTCTCCTATACCCTGGATGTCATGTCCACCATATCCGTTAAGTGACAAGGTTGGACACTGTACAGGTTCTCCTGCAACAATCTTTGCATTAGGGAAGCTCCTCTTAACACGGTCTCCACAGGCTATTGTTCCTGCCGAACCAACAGTTAGTACAACTGCTGATATTTCTCCATTTCCTATATTTTCCTCATTAACAAGCTCCACCATGGAATTTCCTGTAACATATTCGTGGAACCTGTAGTTTGCAAAGCTTTCAAACTGGTTCAGGATTCTTATCCTTTCAGGGTCCAAATTCTTAAGTTCCTTTGTCTTGTCGTATATTTCCTTTACATTAGACTCGCATCCAGGTGTAGCTATTACATCGGAACCATAAAGCCTGATGAGATCAAATCTTTCCTGACTCATTTCCTTTGGAAGAATTACAAGGGAATCATAGTTCATCCTGGAACTAACCCAAGCACCACCTACACCATAATTCCCGGTGGAAGGCCATATTAGTCTGTGATTCAATGGATCAACCTCTTTAAGGACAGTCTTTTCAGTAAGAACCGAATAAGTTGGTCCAACCTTATGGCTTCCCGTTGGAAAATCCTTGGCATACATTACAACTATGTTGGCCATAATTCCTGTGAAGCTTGGAGGCAGTATGAAATATGCAATTTCGTCGTTAATATTCCTCCAAGTTATATTGTATAGATTCAAAGGATGCAACATGTCCTTGGTCTTCATTTCAAAAGCCGCTTTTCTTATTTTTGGATCAATCTTCCAGGGATGAAGCATTTCCTCATAGGTTGGTCCAACAACAGGTACCTTATTCATAATATCGTCTCCTCAATATAGGATTACATCTCTGTATTCTTGAATTTCAGCTAGGTCCAGGATAATTGTCTAGGTCACCTCACAGTCATATGATTCACATTTCACTGTGAGATTATTAAAGATTAAGACATTCACTCAAACTTAGTAGATGATGGCTGAACATGTGAGGTCGTGAATTCGAGGTGCGATAATCAACCTTAACAATTAGAGATTATCGTACCGAGTGAACAGGGAACATGTTCAGCTATCATCTACGGTATAAATTTACAATATTAGACTCATAACTCCTTTTGCAGTATGAAGTCTGTTTTCCGCTTCCTGGTAAACTATGGAATGTTCCCCGTCTATTACAGAATCTTCAACTTCATTACCTCTGTCTGCAGGTAATGCATGCATATAGTACACATT
>NZ_CEZJXU010000421.1:0-2250 GCF_983023055.1 Dethiosulfatibacter sp.
TCTTAAGGATATTGGCAAGGGAATAGAAGTTATGAAAAACAGAGAAGCTGTAAAGGTGATACTTTACCCTTAGTATAATAAATTTGAATGAATCTAGTTTGGAGGTGCTTTATGAGTGAAAGTATAGTTTATCCATATATACCTAATAGTGTGGATGAAATAAAAAATGAAATGATGAAAGAAATTGGCATTGAAAGTGTTGAAGAATTGTTTGAATCTATTCCTAAACATCTAAGAATTAATGGAAAATTGAATATCCCAGGTCCAATACTTTCGGAAATTGAATTAAAGAAACATGTAGAAAACAAGTTGAGAAAAAACATTTCTTGTGATGAATATACAAGCTTTTTGGGAGCTGGTTGCTATAATCATTATGTTCCGGCTATATGCGATGAAATTAACGGAAGAAGTGAATTCTTAACAGCATACTGCGGAGAAACATATGCCGATCATGGAAAATGCCAGGCGATTTTTGAATATACAAGCTTGATTGGAGAATTGCTGGATATGGATGTTGTGGGACTGGCCACCTATGATGGAGGACAGGCGGCAAATACAGCAATTAGAATGACAAACAGAATCACAGGCAGGAAGGAAATTCTGGTTTCGGAAAATATCAGCAAGTCGCTGATAATGCAGATTAAGGAATTCTGTGATTTCATGACTGTGAAATATGTCAAATATGATCGTAATACGGGTAATATGGACTTGAATGATCTTGAAGATAAAATTTCTAGTGAAACATCTTGCGTTTTTATTGAAAATCCAACCTATCTGGGATCTATAGAGGATAGGGGAATGGAAATAGGCAGGATTGCACATGAATATGGTGCTGTATTTGTAGTTTCTGCAGATCCTTCATCCCTGGGAATATTAGAGACACCGGCATCATACGGTGCCGATGTGGTATGCGGAGAATTGCAGCCTCTTGGAATGCATATGGGTTATGGAAGCGGTCTTGGAGGTATAATTGCCTGCAGAAATGAAGAGAAATATATAATGAATTTGCCAAATCATTATTACAGCCTGTATGAAAATGATAATGGAGAATTGGGATTTGCAAGATCCTTGAATGTTAGAACAAGCTATCACAGCAGAGAGAATGCAGTTGAATATCTGGGCACAAATGTTGGATTATGGGCTATTACGGCAGCAGTATATCTGTCGCTAATGGGTCCTGAAGGGATGTATGACCTGGGTAAGAATATTGTTTATAAAAGCAATTATGCGAGAAAAGAATTAAACGGCATTGATGGAATAACTGTATTGTTTGATGAGAGCAGACCCTTTAAGGAGTTTGTCGTGAATTTTGACAAATCAGGCAGGAAGGTAGATGATATCAATGATCTGTTGATGAAAGAAAAAATATTTGGCGGCAAGAATTTGGTTGATGAATTTCCTCAGCTTGGACAGTCTGCACTATACTGTGTAACTGAAAAAACAACTAAGGAAGATGTGGACAATCTTGTCAGTGTCTTAAATAGTATTGTCAATAACTAACTGGAGGTGATATTTGATGACTAGTAAAGTAAGAAATTTTCATGAAGCTAAGTGGGATGAACCAATTATATTTGAATTAAGTGAAAAAGGACAACGAGGTATTTTGTTGCCTGAAATAGAGAAAGAATTGATTGAAGAGTTTGGAGATATGGAAAATTTAATTCCTCAAGGAATGATTAGAGGTAAAAAGCCGGAGTTGCCTGAAATAGCCCAGCCTCAGGTATTGAGACATTATTTGAGACTTTCTCAGGAAACTCTTGGTCAGGAGCTGAATATTGATATTGGACTTGGTACCTGTACCATGAAATATAGTCCAAAGATTCACGAACATTTTGTTAGGAATGCAAAGTTGTCTGAATTGCATCCTCTTCAGAATGCAAGTACTGCTCAGGGCATACTTGAAATCATGTATGAATTTGAACAGATCATGAAAGAAATATCCGGTATGAATGCATTCTCTTTTCAACCTGGAGGCGGAGGACAGGCGATTTATTCCAATGCTTCAATAATGAAAAAATATCATGAAGATAATGGTGAAGGCGAACAGAGAAAGGAAATAATAACAACACTTTTGTCACATCCTTTAAATGCTGCCGCACCACATACAAAGGGATTTAAGGTTATAAATCTCATACCAAATGAAACTGGCTATCCAAGTATTGATGATCTGAAAGCTGTAGTGTCGGAAAAAACAGCTGGAATATTCATAACTAATCCTGAAGATACTGGTATTTACAATCCTATAGTCAA
>NZ_CEZJXU010000422.1:0-1840 GCF_983023055.1 Dethiosulfatibacter sp.
GAATCGAATTTTTCCACAATATGTGTCTTGTTGAAGAGCCTGATTTCAGTTTTGTTTTTACTTGGATTGTCGAGTAGATCATATGCCTGCAAATCTACATAGCTGATATTAGTAATATCATATGTTATGTTTTTGAACTTCTCGAGAAAGAGCTTATTTGCTTCTTTAACCTGTCCAGCCCTGTTGGTAATGATAAGATACATGTTTATTGAATCGAATAATCTAAGAAAAAAGTAATTATCCATAAATCCTCCTGTAAACAAAAGTTTCGCAGCAAAATGAATTTGCACTGTTTATATAGTAACAGGCAAAATGAGTTTGCGCAAGGGAAGTGTTTTTTTGAAAAAACGTTGAAATTATGTGGATTTCATAAATAGAAAAGTTGGCACGTTATTTGCTTTATATAATTGCATAATCAATAAGTTGATATTTGGAGGAAAGAATTAGACGAAATTATTTGGAGGAATTTATATGAAAGCAGGATTTGAACAATTGTGCACACCAAAAATGAGGGTGTTGTCGGATTCACAAATAAGGGAAATATTCAATGCAGCATGTGAAATACTTGAAACTACAGGAATGAAAATAGAGTGCAAGGAAGCGCGGGACATGCTTCACAGCCACGGGGCAACAGTCAATGGAAACATTGTTAGGATTCCGTCAAACCTTGTTCAACAGGCTATAAGAACCATGCCTAAAAGAATAACTTTGGCAAACAGAGAAGGGGAAAGAAAGATTTTCCTTGAAGGACATAAATCATATTTTGGATGCAATCCTGACAATCCTGAGTACTATGACCCTTACACAGGTGAAAGAAGACCTATGACAAGCAAGGACGGAGCAGATATGGCAAGAGTTATAGACTATCTTCCAAATATCGACTTTGTTTTAAATGCATGCTTCAGTTCGGATGTGCACCAAGATGTTGCCGATAGAGTAATAATCAGAGAGATGATGTTCAACATGAGAAAGACTATAGGATTCAGCTGCAAGGATGTTGATTCTTTGCAGGATATCATCGATATGGGAGCAATTATTTCTGGAAGTCATGAAGAATTACAGGCTAATCCATGGATGTTTCATATACAGGATCCTATCAGTCCTTTGGTACATGAAGAAAACACATTGAAGGAAATCAAACTTTGTGCAGAAAACAGATTCCCTCTAGTATACTATCCGATGCCAATGGCAGGAGCTACAGCACCTGCAACAGCAGCAGGACTTCTTGCGCAGAACCTTGCAGAATGCTTCGTTGGACTTGTATACCACCAGCTTGTAAATCCAGGGGCACCAATTATCCACGGTGGTGTTGCATCAATAATGGATATGAAGACAACAAGATTCTGCTACGGTGCTCCTGAAACATTCCTTCAGATTGCAGCACTTACAGATATTCTTCATTACTACGAAATACCTGTATGGGGAACAGCAGGACCTCTTGATGCCAAAACTCTGGATCAGCAGGCTGCAACTGAGATGGCATTCGGGTACCTCATGGCAGGACTAAGTGGACAAAACCTTGTACACGATACAGGTCTCATGGATCAGGCAACAGTTACATGTCCTGAAATATTAATACTTGCAAACGAGCAAATATCCATGGTCAAAAAGATTATGGAAGGAGTAGAGGTTAATGAAGAAACCATAGCTCTTGATGTAATTAATCAGGCAATGACATCTGGAAGCTTTCTTGCTGAAGAACATACTCTTAAGCACTTTAGAAACTTCTGGCAGCCTACACTCTTCGACAGGTCAACTGCAAAGGTTGTAGAGAAGTCAATAACACAGAAGCTTAATGAAAAGGCAATAGATATAATAGAAAACCACGAAGTGCCTGAAC
>NZ_CEZJXU010000422.1:1932-2245 GCF_983023055.1 Dethiosulfatibacter sp.
GAGAAGGCTCTTTATTTGAAGGAAAATTCAGACTGGATAAGAAAAATGCTCATAAACAAACCAAGAGGAAATGAAAACCAGGCTGGAATAATCCTTACAGAGCCTTGCTGCAGCGGAGCTGATGCAGGAATCATATATATGGACAGCAATGGGTACGAAAACATGTCGGAAGAAAGCATCATTGGCGTATCTACTACAATGATAGAATCAGGACTTGTTGAGATAGTAGAACCCTACACATATATATGTTTTGAATCCATATATGGAAATATCAGTATAAAGGCAAGGGTGGAAGATGAAGTTGTAAAGGAAA
>NZ_CEZJXU010000423.1:0-2243 GCF_983023055.1 Dethiosulfatibacter sp.
ATCTGAAGTGTTGACATGTTCCGGATTTGGACCTAAGTTCGGAGAAGACATGAAGGATATTGGTAGAATCGAAAAAGGTGCAGTTATTGTAGAAGATGGAATCATCAAAAAAGTTGGTGTACAGGAAGAACTTCTTAAAGATATTAAAGTTGAAGAATATGAAATAATCGATGCGAAGGGCAATACAGTAATGCCTGGTTTTGTAGATTCACATACACACTTTGTTTTCGGCGGATACAGAGCGGAAGAATTCTCCTGGAGATTAAGGGGAGATAACTATATGGACATCATGAAAAGAGGTGGAGGTATAGTAAGTTCTGTTAAATCAACTAGAGAGGCAACTCTTGAAGAGCTTGTTGAAAATGGAGGAAAAAGACTTGATTCAATGGTCAAGTTTGGTGTTACCACAGTTGAGGGAAAAAGTGGATACGGACTTGACCTTGATACTGAAATCAGACAGCTTGAAGCGATGAAGATATTGAAGGAAAGAAAAGATATCGACATAGCAACAACATTCCTGGGACCACATGCTGTTGAAAAGCAGTATAAGGGAAAAGAAGATGAGTTTATTGACACACAAATAAATGAAGTGCTTCCTGTTGTTGTCGAAAAAGGTCTTGCTGATTTTGCGGATATTTTCTGTGAAGATAATGTTTTTAGTGTGGAACAGTCAAGAAGATTCCTTAAGGCTGCAATAGCTGCAGGACTTAAGGTTAAGATACATGCTGATGAAATTGTTCAACTTGGCGGAGCGGAGCTTGCTGCAGAACTTGGAGCAGTTTCGGCTGACCATCTTCTCCAGGCATCTGACAAGGGTATAGAAGCAATGGCTGAGAAAGGTGTTATTTCTACACTTCTTCCAGGAACTGCATTTTGTCTTAAGGAAGAATATGCAAGAGGAAGATATATGATAGATAAGGGATGTGCAGTGGCACTTGCCACCGACCTTAATCCTGGAAGCTGTTTTACGAATTCAATACCTCTAATTATTTCTCTTTCAGCACTTTACATGGACATGAGAATAGAAGAGATAATTACAGCACTTACAATCAATGGAGCATCTGCAATATCTAGAGCTGACTCTGTAGGTAGCATTGATGAAGGCAAGAAGGCGGATATAATTATACTTGACTTCCCTTCATATCATTTCCTTCCATATCATGCAGGAGTAAATATTGTAAAAACAGTAATAAAATCAGGGGAAATAGTTGCCCAAAATTAGTTCTGTTATTGCAGCAAGAAAGCAGCTACGCTGCGTTATCCAAGTCACGCTTCATTTGACTAACTCGGATATTAAGAGGTCTACGAAAGTATCCTTAACTGTATAATACCAATGCTTTAAGGGATTATGCATTTTTAATTTTCTTAGACTATAAAAAATAATAATGTAGTTTTATCTCACAATAAGTTTCGTTCTAATTCATACAACATTTGAAACAAATTGAACCGTTTTATTTCAAATAACGCATGGATTAACTCAACTAAAATTATAACAAATAAAATAAGGAAGTTTTAATCCACAAGAAGTTTCGTGCTAATTCGCTCAACAAGCTGTATCGCATTGATTCCTTGCGATATACTTGTTTCGTGAATAAACTCAACTAAAGTTGTGATCTAAAACTAGGAGGAAAATAATGAAAAATTTATCAATTGAACAATTTACTATAGAAACAGCATCTGACGCACCGGTACCTGGTGGCGGAAGTATAGCAGCAGTTAGTGGATCTTTGTCTGCAGCCCTTGTAAAAATGGTTGCAAACCTTACAATAGGAAAGAAAAAATATGTTGAAGTTGGAGAGGAAATGAAGGAAATCTCCCATAAGGCAGAAGTTATAAGAGTTAAAATGCTTGATGATATAGAAAGAGACTGTATGGCATTCAATCTTGTTATGGATGCATTCAAGCTTCCTAAGGTAACTGATGAAGAAAAGGCTGCAAGAACAGCAGCTATACAGAAGGGGCTTAAGGAAGCTGCTTCGGTACCCATGGAAATAGCTGAAAATGCATACAGCATAATGACTCTTTCTGAAAGGGTTGTACTTGCAGGAAACAGCAATGCTGTTACTGATGGTCTTGTATCTGCAATGATGGCTAGAACTGCAGTATTGTCTGCACTTCTTAATGTTAAAATCAATCTTGATTCTATTAAAGATGAGGCATTTGTATCAGCGCTAGCAAATAAAGTTGCAGACCTTGAAAAGAAAGCTTTAGAAACTGAAAAGGCTATACTTGAAGCATCACCT
>NZ_CEZJXU010000424.1:0-2242 GCF_983023055.1 Dethiosulfatibacter sp.
CCGCGTCAACGATGCATGTCGTTGTTGCAAACGCGTAGAAAGTTCACATTTATCGCATAACACCAACGCTTCAAGGTGTTATGCATATTTCAACTTTCTTAAGCTACAAGAAAAGAGGCTACGCATAGCTATGCGCTAGCCTCTTATTTTTATCTGTTTCATAGGAAAGTTTCAATAACGTAGCTGACTAATTAGGAGGCGGTTCCTATCAACCCTCACTCGGAACTTTCACACATTAGTTGGAAATGATTCGTTTTTCAACCTCTCACCCCCTTCATCTAATAAAAGTTCATTATAACCTAGTCCTATTTATTTGACAATGACTGCTATTTGTTGCACAATATAATTACATACTCTTTATAAACTTAATCAATTCTGATAATCTTCAGAATCAACAATAATCCATCCAAATGCAATACAAAGAGAGGTCCTTATGAAAAGATTGATTCAAAACATTCAATGGATTTTTATCTTTTTAATAGTCTGGATAATACTGTTCGAAAAGCTTAACCCGTCCATTGTAATCAGCGGATTCATTACAGGATACATATGTCTTTTCTTTACTGAAAAATATCTTATAGGCGGTTCCTACTACAAGGAATACCCCATTAGTCTTTTTGGCATACTTAAATATATTGTCTTTCTTGTATTGGAAATCTACAAGGCCGGTTTCAGCACAATATTCAAAGTTTTTTCAGGAAAGATAAATCCTGGTGTAGTTGATATAGAAACAGACCTTGAGAATGATTTTTCCATAATAATACTTGCCAATTCAATCACACTAACTCCGGGAACTGTGACTCTGGACAAGAAGGACAATAAACTCAAAATTCTCTGGCTTGATATGGAAACTGATGATCCAGAAGAAGCTGGAAAACTAATAAAGAAAAATCTTGAAAAACATCTCAGAAAAATAACATCATAAACAAAGCGGCTTTGCTGAGTACTCTACAAAAAATAAGTAATTGGGGAAATACTATGGATATTACTTCACTGGCTGTCATTTTACTAACGGTAATGAGTACATTCAGAATAATAATCGGCCCTACAATTTGGGACAGGCTCCTGGGCCTCAATTTAGTAACAACAAAGCTTATCATGCTCATAGTATTGATAGCTTCATTGAGGCAGGAATCCTTTCTCCTAGACATTGCAATTATTTATGCTCTTCTTGGATTCATAGGAATAACATTCATGTCCATATATATTCAAACCAAAGGAGCCAAAAATGAATAATACAATAGGAACCATAATAATATGGATAGGAATAGCATTCATAACAATTGGCGTGTTCAGTATTTACCGATTCAAGAATTTTTATCCAAGAATACTGGTTGCATCCAAAATTGATACAGTGGGCAATATAACATTAATGATTGGAATAGTTATCAAAAACGGTTTCACTTTTTTTTCACTGAAAGTACTTCTGATACTAACAATCATGACTGTAATCAATCCATTGAGCACTCACTCTGTAGCCAGGTCCGCCTATTTCAGTGGATACAGAATAAGAAAGGAGTAGCATATGAAGCAGATTGCACTTATTTTGCTTGTGGTTTTAGCCATCTATGCTGTGCAGACTAAAAAACTCAGAAGAGCAGTCATATTTCTTGGTGCTTTTTCCCTGAGCATATCTTTCGTATATATGCTCTATAATGCTCCTGATGTTGCAATTGCAGAAGCAGTTATAGGATGTACATTGTCGACGATTCTATATCTTGTGGCCCTTAGAAAATATAAGATTTTCACAGTTTTTTACCATGTACCCAATGGAGAAGTTGTGGACAGCTACTACAGTAAAAGTGAGCATTCGGAATTCATCAAGCTTCTGAAGGAATTCTGTACAACTCAGGAGATTGATCCCCAGATAATATATACAACTGACACTAAGGACACCATAATGGAAAACAACATGTACTCCGTAATACTGGAACCAACCGAAGAGGACCTTTATATCCATGTTCATTCAGAAAACTGCAAGGTTGACGCTCTTGAAATTTTTCTAGCGGATAAGATCTACCCTTACGAATATACTATTGTAAAAAGTAGCGAGGTGGTTTGATGAAAAGAAAACTGACTGCATTATATGTAATAATTGTTGGGTTCATTGTACTGCAATGCAATTCTGTTTTTGAAAACAGATTCGGACGTCCCATATACGACCATGTTATTGAGTCTGGATATAATGAAACAGGTTCTGAAAATCTTGTTACAGCCGTATACCTTTTCTATAGATACTACG
>NZ_CEZJXU010000425.1:0-2235 GCF_983023055.1 Dethiosulfatibacter sp.
CTTTTACATCTCTTCCACCAAGACCGTAAACATAGTTTATTATCTTTGGTGCATTTTCAGTTCCATAAAGAGCTGCCTTTATTTCTGCGTTTAATGGACCACCTTGGTTGTTGAAGCTCTCAGATCTGTCCATTACAGCAATTACATTGATATGTTTAAGTGCTTCTGCAATTTCTTCTGCTGGGAAAGGTCTGAAAAGTCTGATTTTAAGAAGTCCAACTTTCTTTCCTTCTTCTCTAAGCTTGTCTATTGCATCCTTTGCCGTTCCAGCTGCTGAGTTGATTATTACTATTGCAGCTTCTGCATCGTCAAGCCTGTATTCTTCGAATAGGCCGTAACTTCTTCCTGTCATTTTTTCGAACTCTTCAGCTATTTCAAGGGCTACTTTTTTTGCATTTCTCATTCCTTCGGCTTGAAGTCTCTTGTGCTCCATATAGAATGCGGGTGAATCGTATGGACCTACAGACATTGGCTGGTTAGCGTTTAGAAGTGAATTTTCAGGATAATATTCTCCAACAAATTCTTTTACCTTGTCGTCTTCTATAAGCTCGATGTTTTCAACGGCGTGACTGGTTATGAATCCGTCCTGACATACCATTGCAGGAAGCCTTACATCTTTGTGCTCAGCTATTCTTACTGCCTGGATGAAGTTGTCGTATGCTTCCTGGTTGTTTTCAGAGTATATTTGTATCCATCCTGCATCTCTTGAACCCATTGAGTCAGAGTGGTCTGCATTGATGTTGATTGGCCCTGAAAGTGCTCTGTTAACTGTTGCCAGCATTATTGGAAGTCTGTTTGATGCTGCTATATAAAGTATCTCGTGCATTAATGCAAGACCACATGAAGAAGTTGCTGTGAATGTTCTTGCTCCTGCAGACTCTGCTCCAACACATGCAGACATTGCACTGTGCTCACTTTCCACTGGTACGAACTCTGTATCAACAAGTCCGTCTGCTACATATTTCGAAAAATATTGTGGTATTTCAGTTGATGGTGTTATTGGAAAAGCTGCCATTACATCGGGGTTTATTTGTCTCATAGCTGTAGCTACAGCTTCATTTCCTGATAATCTTTCTCTTATTGCCATTTTCGTCCTCCTTATTTGCTTTCCGGAACCATTGATAGGCAGTTAACCGGACAAACCTTTACGCATACACCGCAGCCTTTGCAGTGGTCATAATCGAAATCAAGTCTTTTGCCATCTACAACAGGTATTGAAGTATCAGGACATACAGGCACGCACAAAAGGCAGTGAATGCATTTATTCATATCTATTACGGGCTTGTGGGTTCTCCAATCACCTGTCTTGAATTCAACTGAATTTCCGCTGGCATAAATGTCTCCACCTGGAGTTATATCCTGCCATGCGATTGTTGTATCTATATTGGTTTTCTTATCCATTATCTAACCTCCTGAAGAGCAGTCTTGAGAGCCTTCATATTTCCTTCAATTACTTCAGGCTTTGAAGCAAATTTATGTTCAAATGAATGCTGCATTTCTTCAATGAATTTTTCCTCGCCCATTATTCCGCTTACCTTTACTATTGCTGCAAGCATTGGAGTGTTTGGGAAGTTTTGTCCAAGAGCTTCTTCTGATATTTTTCTAGCATCTATTGTGTGGACTCTTCCTTCATATCCCTTTAAGAATGGTCTAACTTCCTCAGGTGATTTGTCTGTGTTTATAACTATAGCGCCTTCTTTACTCAATCCACTTGTTACTGCAATTGATTCAAGAAGAGTTTCGTCTACAACAACCACAAATTCAGGATCATATATATTTGAATGTACCCTTATTTTCTTTTCACTGATTCTGTTGTAAGCTGTTATTGGAGCACCCATTCTTTCAGGACCGTACTCGGGAAAACCCTGTACATATTTTCCTGTGTTAAAAGCAACATCGGCTAGAAGTAATGATGCTGTTTTCGCACCTTGTCCGCCTCTTCCGTGCCATCTTATTTCAGTAATTTTTGACATTTATATCCTCCTCGTTTTTAGCCATTTAATCTATGATACAGGAACAGATGTGCTTTGTCGACGGTTAATATTGAGTTAAAAGATTAAATTTCACATATGTACGCAGATGGATGAATGTTGTGAAAAATGTATTCGTTCACGCTACAGCTTTGTAGCTCTTATGAATGGATGCAGCAATTCTAAAGGAAGTGCTTGTTTTACCATTGTAGGATTGACAATTGATGTTTGGGGAAGTACTCTTAAATATAGAAGAAAATTATAC
>NZ_CEZJXU010000426.1:0-2232 GCF_983023055.1 Dethiosulfatibacter sp.
CATACAGGTATTTTGGAGACCTGGATGATGAGGGCTTGAATATATTTTTATCACTAGCAGACAGAGTTCCTGAGATAAATATCAAATTATGGCAGGAAGGCTATGATAAAATGCTTGAACTTGCAGAAAAGAACAACAGATGGAGAGTATATAAATCTCAGAGAAGCATTGGTGAAGAAAAAATCAGTAAATTATTTCCAGACTGGGACTATGAAACTATAAAAAAAGTTGTTTCCAGATTTTTAGAGAATGAATATATTCCCCAGGAAATACTCAACTATCAAGTATTAAAAAATATGTTTAAGAAGAAAAGAGGTTAGCATGTATCAGTTTCTAGATAATTATCATAAGAGGATGGAACAGGTTGCCATCCATCATTATTTGAATGAAATATCGTCAATACGTGATGAATTGAGAAAAATGGAGTTTTCAAGGCAGCAGATTCTTGGTCTGATTATACAGCTTCTGTGCTTCATAATGGAAAAATCCCTCCTTGAACAAAGTTGTACCATGAAGGATATGGAAACGTATGTTGAATATCTTATGAAAAAACAGGGGTTTTTAGAATCTGATATGGACTATGGCAATCTTGTGAATCACCTTGTGAAGACATCCCTTCAGAACAACGGAAGACCATATTATTTCAGCTACTATAATTTCAAGGAAGAAAAAGAGGAGAATCTTCACATACGATTGATAGAGGACAGCATCATTCAGGTTGACGGAGCCGACAGCTTCAGCTACAACCTTACAGCACAAGGCTTTCAGTTTCTCTTCAGCACCCTTGAAGTAGAAGAAGCCCTGCAGATGAGCTTTGAACAGCTGAAGTTAAAGTATGCTATACAGAAAAGGAATTTCGGCTCTGCAAGGGAAAGCGTAGACAATCTATTCACCCTCAACAGGAAGCAGATTCAGAAAATAAGCGAATATATTGTACAAATAAAGGAAGACATAGGACTATTCACAACGGAAAACTATGAAAACACATACAGGACAACCTTCGATACACTCAGCGAACAAAATGAAAAGCATGAGGAACTCTATAAGCTCATAACAATGACAAAAAACCAATATATGGAACAGAACATGGATGAGGGAACATCAGATATGGAAGATGACCTGAAAAACATGGATTATATTAGAAGCAGGCTGCAGCAGCTTCTCGGGGAGCAGAGAAAGTTATTCAAGGAGCAGCAGACTCTCGGGGATGTATACAACGAGGCAATCGGCAATGTTTTGTACATTGGTTTTGAAAACAGGCTTAACATGGAAAAGGATATAGTTGAGGCCTTTGAAGAAAATGTCCTGTCTCTTGATGGCATGGCAAATATATTGCGACCTCTAATGATGCCTGATCTAAAGAGGAATTTCAATTTTGCAAGGGCATACTCGCCCCAGAGAATAGAGTCATATGAAGATGTCACTACAGAGGACAATATATATCTTGATGAAACAACAGACGAGGAAGAGGAGAAGTTGTACATTGAAAGGATTGACTATGTACAGGGGACATACGATGAGATGATTTTAAGGATACTGGATGGAATACTGGTGTCAGAAGACGGTGGAGCCAGGTTGTCAGAATTGTTTGATACTGTAGAGGATGTGGAGCTTTTAAGAAACGTACTGGTTCAGCTTCATGGAGATCACAGGATCAGTATCGCTAAGATGTTGAAGCAAAGCAGGGAGCATATGCACATGCCCGGAGAGGATTTTGATTTCGGATACAGCCTTGGAAGAATCGGTGAAAAGGGAATGGAGATAATGAAGCTTGGAATCGTTGAGATTGAAGCCATTGAAGGCAGTAGCGTCATGATTGTAAACCACAGAGACAAGAAGTACCTTAAATGCAGTGATATTTTATTTAGAAGAAAGGAAGACGGCAATGGATGATAGATTGAGAGCCGAAGTCGAAGGTTATAGAAATGAAATTGACAACAATTATAGAAAAGCCATGAAGATAGTATATTATCTCTTGGACAAGGGTGAATTGTCCATGGAAGACAACAAGGAACTGTATATGGATTACAGTGACAGGGATGTGCAGCATGCTGTAGAGCAGATTGCAGAGAGCTTCGAAGTAATGATACGAAGATTCAATCATGTTGTGTACCTGGTGGCCTATGAGGATAATGAGGTTATTGGAATGAAGATGAATGATCTCAGGAACATAGCCGGCAGTAAAAATACAAATGTAACTGCATATCTGTCCATGTATCTTGTCACCCTTCT
>NZ_CEZJXU010000427.1:0-2226 GCF_983023055.1 Dethiosulfatibacter sp.
TGTAGACGAAATGAAAAATTTGTGTTAGTATTGTGTAAAACATTTCAGAATTATATGAGGTATAAAGATGCAAAAAATAAACATATGTATTGATATAGACAGCACTGTCACAATGCCAGACTACTGGGTTAAATATGCCAACGACTATTTTGGTACGAACTATGTATATAGCGACGACACAGTGGAAGACTATTTCAAGGACAATGAATTCGACTACAAGAAATTCGATGATTTTTACCACAAATTTTCAGACCAAATGCACGAAACGGCAACCATTCGCCCCTTTGCTAAAGATACCATAGACAGTATGAAAGAATTCAGCAACGTATACTACGTTACTGCAAGGGAAAGCCATATAGAACCTATAACAGTTCAATGGCTTAAGAACCACAGTATTTATTCACAGGTATACCATCTGGGATCCTTCGAAAAAAATGACAAGGCCAATGAACTTAATTGTGATATTTTCATAGAAGATAACCTGGAAACTGCAAAGAAGCTGGCAGGAGACAATATCAGGGTAATTCTTATAGACACAGGCTTTAACAGATATGAAAATCCCGAAAATATTGAAAGAGTATACAATTGGAAAGAAATACACGATTCAATAAAAAAATACTACGATTTAAAATTTAACAATTGACAAACTCTTTTGTTCTCTATATTATATATACGGAATATTAAATCTTTTAACTTAGTCCGAGAGACCAACAAGGAGATAAACAGAGTATATGAAATTATACAAACTTCTTGCCTTGCGAGAAGTTTTTTTTGTCTCTTAGACAACATTCTCATAAGTCGCGATAATCAAAACAAATTTATGGAGGTTTGCATGTCTGCAAATAAAATCAATCAAGAACAATCATCACTAAGTATTACAGGTACAAAAAAGATAGTCCTTGGGCTTCAGCACCTTTTAGCCATGTTCGGCGCTACAGTGCTGGTTCCCATACTAACAGGACTCGACCCTTCCCTGGCACTTTTAAGTGCAGGTCTGGGAACACTTATGTTCCACTTTATAACTGGTGGACAGGTACCTGTATTCCTCGGTTCAAGCTTCGCATTCATTGGAGCAATAGCAATGACACTGTCTTCCGACGGAATTGGCGCTGTGAAAGCAGGAGTCATCGGAGCAGGAATAATCTACACATTAATGTCTCTAGTAATAAAATTGGTTGGAGTAGAAAAAGTTAAATCCTTCTTCCCACCAATAGTTACAGGTCCCGTAATCATGGTAATAGGTCTTAGACTAGCACCAGTAGCTTTGGGAATGGCTGGATATTCATACGATACAGCTACACAAATAGGTACTTTTGATGTTGCATCGGTAGCAGTGGCGGCTGTGGTTGTTTCGACAATGATAATAGTATCAATATTTGCAAAGGGATTTTTCAAACTCGTTCCAATACTGATTGCAGTAATAGTAGGATATCTCGTATCAGTTCCACTTGGTCTTGTTGATTTCACAGCTGTAAGGGAAGCCGGCTGGCTTGGACTATCTTCTTCTGCAATGGATCACCTTACTACAATGCCTAAGTTCACACTTTCAGGAATCACAGCAATATCTCCAATAGCATTAGTAATTTTCATTGAACACTTTGGAGATATAACAACAAACGGAGCAGTAGTAGGAAAGGACTTTTTCAAGAATCCAGGAGTTCACAAAACAATGCTAGGAGATGGTGTAGCCACTCTAATCGCTGGATTCATTGGAGGACCTGCAAATACTACATACAGTGAAAATACTGGTGTTCTTGCAGTGACTAAGATTTATGATCCTTCAGTTTTAAGAACTGCTGCAGTATTCGCAGTAATACTGAGCTTTGTTGGAAAATTTGGAGCTTTAATAAGATCTATCCCTGCTCCTGTAATGGGTGGGGTTTCAATAATACTTTTCGGAATGATAGCCAGTGTAGGCGTAAGGACAATGGTTGAAGCAAAGCTTGATTTTGCACATTCAAGAAACCTTATGATAGCATCCCTAATACTAGTAACCGGAATAGCAATAGACAATATCCACATGGGTGGAACACTTTCTCTTTCTGGACTTGCAATAGCAGCCTTCATAGGAGTGGTTCTTAATAAGGTTCTTCCAACAGAAATATAAAATAATCAGAACCCAGTTACTAATAAAACAATAAGATATTATAATAACAAAAAATCCGGCTATGCACTTTTAGATGCAGCCGGATTTTATATTGCTCTTTATTTCATTATATTTTTATA
>NZ_CEZJXU010000428.1:0-2225 GCF_983023055.1 Dethiosulfatibacter sp.
GAAACACTTATGTTTATGAAACAAATTGTATTCGGATATATCCCAAAAGGACAATAAAAAACCACCTTTAAAATATTTCTATTTCACAGATGATTTTTTTGATTCGTGCTGAACAAATCATTTTCACACATCGCTATACTAAATATGTACTACTAGTATCTTGGAATGAATCCAACCTTCTTGTATACCTTCCTGAGTGTTTTTCTGGCTACCGCTTCAGCTTTTTCAGCACCTTTTTGATATACGGACTGCAAATATGCCTTGTCCCCGAGGAGCTTGCTGGCTTCTTCCCTTATAGGCCTCAATTCTTCAATTACAACCTCTGCAGTATCCACCTTAAAGTCTGCATAGCCTTTCCCCTCATATTTATTTACAATGCCATCTATTGATTCTCCTGTGATTTTAGAATACATACCTAGCATATTCTTGATTCCAGGCTGTTCATCTGAATATCTTACTATACCTGAAGAGTCAGTTTTAGCCCTTTTGAATTTTCTCATGATATCGTCAGGGGAATCACTTAGTAATATGAAGGAATTCGTATTGTCATCTGATTTTGACATCTTGCTTGTCGGATCCTGAAGACTCATTATTTTTGCTCCAACCTTTGAAATATATGGTTCAGGAACTACAAAAGTCGGGCTGAATCTATTATTGAATCGCTGTGCCACATCCCTGGTAAACTCAAGGTGCTGTCTCTGATCTTCTCCTACTGGTACAAGGTCCGCATCATAGAGAAGTATGTCCGAAGCCATAAGCGCCGGATAATCAAAAAGAGCTGCCGTTATATTTCCTTCATTCTTTTTTGACTTGTCCTTGAACTGTGTCATCCTGCTAAGTTCTCCAAAATACGAGAAGCAGTTCATTATCCATGCAAGTTCAGCATGAGCAGGCACGTGAGACTGGATGAACAATGTACTTTTGTCTGGATCAAGTCCACAAGCAACATAATTCGCCAAAACCTCCAGTGTATTCTTTCTCAAATCCTTTGGCTCCTTTGGAACTGTAAGTGCGTGCATGTCAACTATGCAGTATACACAATCATATTCATCCTGAAGCGCAACCCAGTTCTTTAATGCTCCCAGATAATTACCTAAAGTCAGTGCTCCTGACGGCTGTATTCCGCTAAATATTCTCTTCTTTTCAGACATATTGTCCTCCCTATTATAGTGATATATCGATTCATTTATGGTATTTTCTTAAAATGCTATAAAAAAACGCCTCTATATAAAAATATAGAGACGAATATAATCCGCGGTACCACTCTTATTGGTTGAAACCCACTCAATGGCTTAACGCACCTGACGTCCATCCCTACTATTATTCAGGATGCAAGCTCCAGAGTCCATTCATCCAGTTTCCAGTATCCTCTCCCACCAACAAGGACTCTCTTCAACATTCCACAAAATTACTAATCTCTTTCATAGCATTTATATATACTATTTATTATACATTCTTGGAAAAATATGTCAAGGATTATGAAATCACAAAATAATTGGCTTCATTTTTAATCGTCATCCTCTTCTTTTCGATTTTTTGTATACTACAGGAATCAGCAGAAACAATCCAATAAGAATTTCAAACAGTCCCTTAGTAATCTCATCAATAAACAAATAGCTGATTCCCATGAGAGTAATTATAATTCCGCCTACCAAGTTGAGCATATCCATTTTACCAAGTTTTCCAGCCATACGATATCTCCTTACTCATTATTTTTTAAGAAATATTCAAGCGCTTCTATGCTTATTACAGGTCTTTTATTATGGATCATTTCCACCTGTCTTTCATCTCTACTGGCAATGCCGAATTGCAACAAAGAAGCGTTAAATCCTCTTTCAACAGCTCCATTCAATGTGAACTGAACACAATTTTCAGCTGCAAATCCGCACAAAACAAGAAATTCAACGTTCAAGTCTTTTAGTGTACTTTCAAGGTCGGTTTTCCAGAAACCATTGGAATACAGTTTTGAAATTCTAATGTCAGTATCTGCCATTTTAAGTTCTTCAATCAGTTCATAACCCTCCGAACCTATTCCATTTCCTGATTCTTCATCCTGTATGACAATAACCGGCTTGCCTGCTTTTCTGAAAACATCACTTGTTTCATTGATATATTCCAGAGCCTTTTGCAGTGATTTTTTTGAATCATCCCATTCGATAAATTCCTTCTGCATGTCTATAATTAAAAGAGCAATATTCATAAAATCATCTCCAATACTTTAATAT
>NZ_CEZJXU010000429.1:0-2220 GCF_983023055.1 Dethiosulfatibacter sp.
ATATACATATGTGTTTATAATATTCGTTAAAAAATAAACGAAATAAAATGTAATTGTGAGAAGTTATATTGTTAAAACTTTTGCAATAAGAAGTGTGCATGAGTTATAAGCGAAACGTAGCAGCATGATTGCAGAATTTGATTATTTATATTTATACATTATATCGGTTGACTTCTCTTTATGAAAGCAATATACTATTTATATTAAATATATAAATATAGGAGGAATCATATGTCAGTAAACGGATATTTCATACCAACGGTAAATCTAATAGGTGCAGGAAGTGTAAATGAACTGGGTAGTAAGGTAGCAGGGCTTGGAGGAAAAAGGGTTTTGCTTGTTACGGATGCAATGCTGGTTAAACTTGGTATGGCAAGTCAAGTTGAGGTAATTCTTAAGGAAGCAGGACTTGAAGTAGTTTTATTTGGAGGAGCTGAACCAAATCCTACAGATAAAAATGTATTGGCGGGTATGAAAGTATGGAAAAAGGAAAAATGTGATTCTATTGTATCTTTAGGGGGAGGTTCATCACATGATTGTGCAAAGGGAATTGGATTGGTTGCCTCAAATGGAGGTAAAATCCAGGACTTTGAAGGTGTTGACAAGTCAGAGAACGAAATGGTTCCACTTGTTTCTGTAAATACCACTGCTGGTACAGCATCTGAAATGACAAGATTCTGTATAATAACTGATTCAAAAAGAAAGGTCAAAATGGCAATAGTTGACTGGAGAGTAACTCCTTCGGTTTCAATAAATGACCCTGAGTTAATGGTTGGAATGCCTTCTAGTTTGACAGCAGCGACTGGAATGGATGCGCTTACACATTCTATTGAGGCATATGTGTCTACAGCTGCAAATCCATTGACTGATTCAGCAGCCTTGATGTCAATCAAACTCATTGTAGAATACTTGCCTATGGCAGTTGCCAATGGAACGAACATGGTGGCCAGGGATAAAATGGCTTATGCGCAGTTTTTAGGGGGAATGGCATTTAATAATGCATCTTTGGGTTATGTACATGCTATGGCACATCAGCTTGGAGGATTTTATAATCTTCCGCACGGTGTTTGCAACGCTATATTGCTGCCTGTAGTATCTGAGTTTAATATTATAGGAAATACGGAAAGATTTAAGGATATTGCTGTTGCAATGGGTGTGAACATTGATGGCTTGTCTATAGTTGAAGCTGCAAAAGAAGCTATCAACGCAATAAAGGTGCTATCGGTTTCAATTGGAATACCTACCGGACTTGCTGAACTTGGAGTCAAGGAAGAAGATTTTGAAGTTATGGCTACCAATGCAAAGCTAGATGCATGTCAGTTGACAAATCCAAGACTTGCAACTTTGGAACAGGTAATTGAAATGTTTGGTAAAGCTTTATAAATTTTATAATAGAATATGATATTAATATGACTGCAAAGTGTGAAAACTTTGCAGTTTTTCATTTCTTGAAGGGCTATACTACAAATTGTAGCAAATTTTGGGAAATGTCCTATGCCTTGTGTTTGTTGTTTGGGATTATTGCTGATTGAAGAGCTTGTAAAAAACAAAACTTTAAAATCTATGTATATGGAGGAAACACATGAAAAAAGGCATGCAACTCAAACGGAGCTCCTGAGGAACCTGCTGAATCATCAGCTACAGAAACACCAGCTAGCTTGGTTATGAAAAGTAACTAGTTTAACTATTGAACTGGTTACTTTTTAATTTATCCCTGAAAATATAATAGAATAGGTAAGTGCCAAGAAGATAAAATCTACTGGAATTGTTTTGAAAAGTGTATAATCAGTTAATTGAGATAAAAAACCAATCATAAAATTTCCTTATATGTAACCTCGGTAACGCCTTTGTTTTTGGTATTATTATATAATTGTTTTAACAAACATAAAAGGAAAATATAAGTACCATTTTTAGAGGTGGGATTTTTCTTGAAGAGAGGAGATTGGAAATGAGTAAAGTACGAAAACTTGTTCAAATATTATTTTTAATTTTGTTTTTTGCAGTTGTTTTAAAGGGTAATATGATGCTTTGGTTTGGATTATTTGCAGTTAGTTTAGTTACTGCACTTTTCTTTGGCAGGTTTTATTGCGGTTATATATGTCCAATGAATACTGTAATGGGTGCAACTGAAAGTATTGCTCAAAAATCAGGATGGCAGACTAAGAATGTGCCTAAGTTTCTGCAGAGCAAGGCATTGTCTTGGGTAATTCTAGTTATCTT
>NZ_CEZJXU010000430.1:0-2217 GCF_983023055.1 Dethiosulfatibacter sp.
CAGACAACGTTGGAGACAACGTAGGTGATGTTGCTGGAATGGGAGCAGACCTTTTTGAATCATATGTTGGTTCTATAATATCTGCTGTAACTCTTGGACTTATTGCTTTTGGAGATAATGGCGCAATATTCCCACTAATGCTTGCTGCAATAGGAATAGTTGCATCGATTATAGGTACGTTCTTCGTAAAAGGAAGTGAAGGATCAAACCCACAGAAATCACTCGACATGGGAACAAACGTCAGTGCTGTAATAGTGGTAGTTGCTGCTTACTTCCTAAGTGTTTCAATACTTGGAACGGCAAAACCTTTTGCAGCTATAATTACGGGACTTATTGTAGGTCTTATAATTGCAAAAATTACAGAATACTATACTTCTACAGAGTACGCTCCTGTTAAAGAGATTGCAGACCAGGCAAATACTGGTGCGGCAACTACTATAATAAGTGGACTTGCAGTGGGTATGGGATCTACAGCTATCCCAATTGTTATTCTTGCAATAGGAATACTTGTAGCATTTTATGTATCAGGTGGATCTACTGATACAGCAATGGGACTTTACGGTATAGCACTTGCAGCTGTTGGTATGCTTTCTACAGCAGGTATGACTATAGCAGTTGATGCTTACGGTCCTATAGCTGACAATGCAGGTGGTATCGCAGAAATGTGTGAGCTTCCTCCAGAAGTAAGGAAAATTACTGACCAGCTTGATGCTGTTGGTAACACTACTGCAGCAATAGGTAAAGGATTTGCAATCAGTTCTGCAGCACTTACTGCACTGGCACTGTTTGCATCATATACTCAAGTTGTTGGTCTTACAGAAATAAACCTGATAGAGCCTACTGTAATTGCAGGACTATTTATAGGTGGAATGCTTCCGTTCCTTTTCTCTTCAATTACTATGAAGGCTGTTGGTAAAGCTGCATTCGCAATGATTGAAGAAGTTAGAAGACAGTTCAGGGAAATTCCAGGAATCATGGAAGGAACAGCAACTCCTGAATATAAGAAATGCGTAGACATCAGTACTACTGCAGCACTTAGAGAAATGGTTATTCCAGGAATTCTAGCAGTAATAGTACCTGTTATTATAGGACTTCTTCTTGGTAAGGAAGCTCTAGGTGGACTTCTTGCAGGTGCACTTGTAACTGGAGTTCTTATGGCAATCATGATGGCGAACGCCGGTGGTGCATGGGACAATGCCAAGAAATACATCGAAGGTGGAGCTCATGGCGGAAAAGGAAGCGATGCTCACAAGGCTGCTGTAGTTGGAGATACTGTTGGTGATCCATTCAAGGATACTTCAGGTCCTTCAATAAATATCCTTATAAAGCTTATGACTATAGTTTCTCTAGTATTCGGACCTATAATTGCTCAGTACGGCGGAATGCTTATCAAATAGTTTAAACAAATAGATCGTAAAGATTTTGTAATCAATACAAGCCCCTGAAAAGGGGCTTTTTTCTTTCAATTTTACTGCTAATCTGATATAATCTAATAGTTAAATCTAATAGTTAAACAATACGGAGACATTATGAAAGTTGAAATTCAAGGACTGGACATTAATTATATACAGGAGGGACAAGGGCAGGATGTGTTGCTGCTCCACGGATGGGGAGGCAGCATTGAAACTATGATTCCAATTGTAAACAGCTTAAAGAATTCATTCAAGGTTACTGCTGTGGATCTTCCGGGTTTTGGCGAAAGCTCAACGCCAGACGAGGTTATTGATTCATACGGATATGCGGAAATAATCAAGGAATTCATTGACAGCACGGGACTGGAAAAGATAATACTTTTCGGTCACTCCCACGGAGGAAGAATATCAATTATTCTTTCAAGCATTTACGGCGACCTTTTCGACAAGGTTGTTCTGATAGATAGTGCAGGCATAATACCGAAAAGAACTGCTAATTACTATATTAAAGTATATACCTTCAAGCTATTGAAGAAGATTTATCTTGCATTTACACCAAAAAACAAAAGGCAAGAAGTACTTGAAAGGTTTTACAGAAAGCATGGATCTGCAGATTACAGGGATGCAGACGGAATAATGAGAAAAATAATGGTCAAGGTTGTAAATGACAACCTGAGACACTACCTGAAGGACATCGAGGCACCTGTTCTTCTCATCTGGGGAGAAAAGGACGATGCAACACCACTTTATATGGCAAGGATAATGGAAAAGGAGATACCCGATGCGGGACTTGTTATAGTGGAAG
>NZ_CEZJXU010000431.1:0-2217 GCF_983023055.1 Dethiosulfatibacter sp.
TTTTGTTCTTTAACAGTTTGTGCTAATACTGCTGTCAATGTATCACAATCTGTAGCAGCGTCTACATAAGTAACTGGAATTCCTAAAGAAGCTACTGTATCTGCAGCAACCCTGTTACCTACCACAAGAGCTTTTCCTTCTGCATCTAATGCTTTTACTGCACTTATCAATTCAAAGCTTCCGCCTAATACTTTATCTTCGTTCGTTTCAATAAATAATAACGCTTTCATACTCTCGTTCCTCCTTTGTTAGATTGCCTTGTCTTTTTTCATTTGTTCCATTGCAGTACTTACTGCCAATGCAACATCTTTCTCTTGAATTTTGATACCAGCCTCTTTCTTAGGAGGTGCGTCATATTCGATGCAACGTACTTTTGCTTGTTTCACCTCTCCAATTTCTGCTGCTGAATAAGTTGGAATAACTGCCTTACGGCTTTTCATCTTAGTCTTAATAGTAGGATATCGCGGATCATATACCGGTTTACTTACTGTTACTACGGCTGGTGATCCTATTGAAACTACATTGTAGCCTTCATCTGTTTCCTGATGAACTTCCATACCATTATCTTTTAAATTAACTTCAACCACTCTACTTATAAATCCTGTGCCCATTTTTTCAGCAATCATTGCTCCTACTTGACCAGTAATTTCATCTGTGGATTCCATTCCACAAAGAATTAAATCAAATTGTTTGTCTTTGTCTTTTTCAATTTTATGAATAGCATCTACCAAAACATCAGCTGTTCCAATAGCGTCTAAATCTGCATATAAATCATCTTTTACAAAATATGCCTCTTTAGCTCCAACAGAAAGACAATTTTTTAATGTGTTTATAGAATCATCTGCTCCTACATTTAACACACTAACATTGCCTCCATTAGCTTCCATAAAACGAACCGCCAACTCTAATGCATAGGTGTCAAATGCATTGGCTACTAAACTGACTCCATTCAAGTTAGGTTTCTTTACTTTGTCATCCAAACGAATCTCAACAGAGTCATCTGGAACCTGTTTTACACATATAAGAATTTGCATACTTTACCTCTCTTTTTAGTTTTGTTTTATTGTTCTTTTACACTGTTCTTAACTGTTTCATATTGCACAATTTTGCTTAATTGTTATGTACTTATTTTTTTGGTGCCATGGTTCGACCAGCGCTCTATGTAATCATTTTATTCAATTCATCCACATAACGTGCTTCCAAGTACTTTTTGTTTATAGGTACTATGGTACGACCAATTTCTAATATAATTATAGCACACATTTATACTTATGAAAAGGATTGTTAATTTACTAACACTTTCAAATGTGTGCCGATTATTATTTCTGTAGTTTTTCCATGGTTTTATTAACTGTGTCCAGATGGGCTCTCATGGCCTTGACAGCTTTCCTCGAATCACCTGCCGATATTGCATCAACTATATTCTGATGTTCACTGAACAACTTTTCCTTGTTTTCCGAATCCACCAATATCATTCCCCTGGCACTTTCAATAAAAGTTTCCATTAAAGAAGATATGGTATCTAGAAGCATCATTATAAGGTAGTTCCCTGTTATTTCTGATATTTTGTAGTGGAGCTGCAAATCTATATTGCTGCTTTCTTCCTCATTGGAAGCCTCTCGAAGTTTTTGCAAAATATCATTGAGCTCTTTAATATCCTCTTCACGGCCTTCCATTTTCACCCTTTTAGCCGCAAGGGATGCCGCCTCCACTTCTATTACCATCCTAAGTTCAAGAATGTCTCTGGGATTGCCCTGGTTCAGCATAAACATTACGGACAAGGGCTCAAAAAAATCACCTTTGATATTTCCTCCAATGAAGTTTCCCTCACCCTGTCTGCTTTCAATCAAGCCAACCATTTCAAGAGATCTCAATGCTTCTCTTATGGATGTCCTGCTTACTCCAAGCTGCTCTGCAAGGTCTCTTTCCGTTGGAAGCTTATCTCCCTTTTTCAGTTCTCCATTCATTACCATAACCTGGATTTGTTCAACTACGTGCTGATATACTTTTTTGCTTTTTACCTGTTTAAACATATTCTGCTCCTATAAATTCGTATAATAAAAGTTTAAAATTTACTAATAAACGCATTTTTCGTTAATTAAATAACATTTTTTATTATTTATAATATTCTCTACTACTTTCAATTATGTAAATTATATTATAACATATGTGAATTGCAAAGTAATACATAAATATTTATTGTTATGCCAATAATAT
>NZ_CEZJXU010000432.1:0-2208 GCF_983023055.1 Dethiosulfatibacter sp.
ATTATTTTCCGGCTTAAACTTAAATAATATATCATCATCACTTCAAATGCAGGTGCTTCAATAATGGCAACTATAACCGGAAAAGTGCTTCGTATACTAGCCTTTAACTCTGCTGATGAAGCTAAAAGAGTTGCTGATTTAACAACATTTATTTATGATGTTGAAAAAGAACAGTTTGATTCTTCTGCTGAATTTGATGAATTCACTGGTGTTAAGAATCTTAAAACAATTGATCAATTCCCCTAGGAGCCTGTCTGGCTGATTTCACATAATTCCAAATATTTTTATTCATCACCCTCAAACTTGGAGTTTTAACCCTTATTTGAGGGTGAATAAATCATTAATGCACGCTTACCTTGATTTAATGTACCACAGTTTTTTTCTTCTCTTCTGAGAGCTTGTGCAATCGCTTTACATTGTAAGCAAGAGTTACAAGATCCCATTCCAGATTAACCTTTTCAAGTCCTCTGAGCATAAAATGACGGAATCCAAGCACTGACTTTACTATTCCAAAAACAGGTTCCACTGTTTCCTTTCGCTTTTTGTATATCTCTTTACCGTTTTTTGTTTTCAAACGATATAACATCATTTCTTTGACTGTAGCATCTTCTTCTGGTTCAGGAGGGTCGTCTTTTTTCAATAAGTCTGATACCGTTCTACGATGGTTTTGTTTTTCTACTGCACAGTATATCATTGGGCCACCCTTCTCTTCCTCAATATCCAGTATCGCAGTTTTGGAAAAGTATCCGGTGTCAGCAGAGGCATTACTAATTTGCCGAATAGCATTTTTGACACTTTTCAATGCCGGTGCAAGCTCTAGTTTATCATTAGCGTGATTTGTCACATAACTCCCCAGAATCATCATGCTGCCTTCAGTATCCACTGTAGCCTGAGCATTGTAGCATTGTTCAAAATGTTTTCCGTTTCCGGCTTTCATTATGCCACTCTCTTTATCGGTGAAATTATACTGCATTTTATCAGGCGGCTCTTCACTTGGAGGATCAGGCTTTCTTCCTCTTAGGTTTTTACCACTTCTCCTTTTTTCCTCACGTTCTTCTAACTTTTCCTCGTATTCTGATTGTTTTTGTTTTTTTATTATCTCATAGCGTTCTTCGATTATTTCACGAGCTTCTTTTAGTTTTTCCTTTCTGTCTTCACGTCGGGCTATTTCATCGGGAATTGTCAACCCATCCTCCAGTGGTGTATTGTCAGCTTCCTCAGCTTTTCGCATAAGTTCAGATATTTCAGATTCCAGTTGCTCTATCATCTCTCCGGCTCGTTTGTAACTAACAGCAGAATGTTTACTGGCATTTGCTTTTATTTTTGTGCCGTCTATACTTACACTGCCTACCTTTTTTAAATGTCCCATTTCCTGTGCCACCATTAATACTTTTAGGAATGCCTCTTTAAAAGCTACTCCATTCTTTTTCCGAAAAGAACAGATGGTATCATGATCAGGGTGTTTGTCTCCTCCACAGATATATCGAACTCCTACATCAAAGTGTGATGCCAATTCTATTTCACGTGAAGAAAATCGTCCAGTCAAATAGGAATAAATTAATAGAGATAACATCATGTTTGGAGGATACTGGGGACTTCCACTTCCTCGATGATTTATTGAAAATCGTTCTGTATCTAACATGTTTACTGTTTCAATAATAAAATGGACGATACTATTTTTCGGAATCCAATCTCTTAAATCCGGGGAAAACAACATGGGGGTTTCTCTGTCAATATTGATATATTTTGCACTCATTATGCTTTCTTACCTTGTTTTTCTTATATTATGCGTTTTTTTCTATAAAATGTATACTCTTTTTGGGTGATTAAAGTCCGACAGGCTCCTAGTCAAATCTATTACAATGAATATGAAAAGGTGTGGCAGACAGATGGATTTTTTATCTGTAAAGATTTAAATGTTATTGAATTTATAGATTATGTTTCAGACTTAGAATCACAAGAAATCGAATTTTCTCAAAATAAGAACATGGAAGGAGTTTCATATACACCAGTCATCAAAATATTGTCTTTGGGAGGATGGCAAGAGCAATACTCATATAGAATATATAATGGGCCGTATACAGATTTTTATAGTTCATGGATAGAATTACCGTTTCATTCAAAGTATAATTTTTGGATTGATATTATATCTGCCGCTTTGATTCCTTTAAGTGATATAAAGCTTGTAGTTATTGAAGGCCCTAGTAC
>NZ_CEZJXU010000433.1:0-2205 GCF_983023055.1 Dethiosulfatibacter sp.
GATTCAACTGCAGATGGAGATGTAAGCAGCTTTGCTGCACTTTGTACAGCTCTTGCTGCAACTATTGGAACTGGAAATATCGTAGGTGTTGCAACTGCTATTAAGGCAGGGGGACCTGGAGCATTGTTCTGGATGTGGATGGCTGCATTTTTTGGAATGGCTACAAAATATGCAGAAGCCCTTCTCGCAGTCAAGTACAGGGTTGTTGATGAAAACGGCCAGATGTCAGGCGGACCTATGTACTATATAGAAAAAGGTCTTGGAAACAAGACGCTTGCAAAGATGTTTGCAATGTTTGGCATTGGTGTAGCATTCTTTGGAATAGGAACATTTCCACAGGTAAACGCTATTGCCAGTGCTGTAAAGATTACATTCAATGTTCCAATTGTAATCAGCGCAGTTGTGCTTACTGCATTAGTAGCACTTGTTACTTTAGGAGGAATCAAGAGCATATCAAAGGTATGTGAATATGTTGTACCTTTCATGGCAACACTTTATATAATCGGTTCATTGGTAATATTGATATACAACTACAGTCTGGTACCTCAGACACTTGTGTTGATAGTGAAAAGTGCATTTACTCCTACTGCTGCAATGGGTGGATTCCTGGGAACTACTGTAATGAAGTCAATTCAAAGTGGTGTTGCAAGGGGTGTTTTCTCAAATGAGTCAGGACTTGGTTCTGCACCAATTGCTGCAGCTGCTGCAAAGACAAACTCGTGTGTCAAGCAGGGTCTTATATCAATGACGGGAACTTTCTTCGATACAATTATAATCTGTACAATGACTGGAGTTACTCTGATTTTGACGGGTGCATGGACATCTGATTTCTCAGGAGCGGAGATGACTACAATGGCATTTAGCCAGGGATTTCCAGCTCCCCAGATAGGACAGCTAATAGTTACAGTCGGTCTCGTATTCTTTGCATTCACTACAATACTTGGATGGAACTATTATGGAGAAAGATGTACTGAATACCTTTTTGGAATCAAGGGGATCAAGCCTTACAGAATAATATACATCGTTCTTGTTGCATCAGGAGCATTCCTGAAGCTTGATCTTATCTGGGTAATGGCAGATATTGTAAATGGATTGATGGCAATACCAAACCTTATAGGAATACTTGGACTTAGCGGTGTAATAATATATGAAACAAATAAGTATTTTGAAGAACTTAAGAATGAAAAAACAAAGAGGAAGATTTCAGCATAGAGTAAGAAAACCATAACTGAAATAAATATTAAAACAATTAGAGTCGGAGATGTTGATCTTCGGCTTTTTATATGGAGTATAAGAAGAGTTTTTATAGGACATTATATTTTTTATGCGATAGCTATAAGATTAAAGGGTTACATGAAGCTGATAATTATGATATTATCAGTTGAAATAGACTGATATTTAATGTTAACATTGTATTGGATAGTTTGAATTGTATTTAAGGGGAGTAATTAATGACAAAGAATATAGAATATACAGGTTTTGAAGTTGGTCCAATCAGACCTCCAAGTGAGGCGGAAAGTCTTTTAATAAGGGTTTCTAGAAACTGTCCATGGAACAAGTGCAGGTTTTGCGGGTTGTACAAAGGAACTAGCTTCAGTATAAGACCAAAGGAGCATATATTAAAGGACATAGTTCTGGTAAAACAGTGTGTGGACATGATAAAAGATTACAAATCATCAATGGCAGACGATAAGAAAAAGAATCTTGATGAGTTTACTGATAATCTGGGTGAAAGCGGCATGTGGGCATATCAATCAGCTATTATGTGGATAAGGAGCGGAATGAAGTCCGTATTTATTCAGGATGCAAATAGCATGGTTATCAAGGCTGATGACATGGTTGATATTCTGAATTACCTTAGAGAGGTATTTCCCAATATTGAGAGAATAACAACATATGCAAGGTCCCATACAATTGCAAGAATGGATGAAAATGATTTGAAGAGAATAGCTGATGCAGGTCTTAACAGAATCCATATAGGTATGGAAAGCGGGTGCGACAAGGTACTGCAGTTGGTAGAAAAGGGTGTAGTCAAGGAACAACATATTGTTGCAGGGCAAAAGGTAATGAAATCCGGAATAGATCTTTCGGAATACTATATGCCTGGACTGGGAGGATTGGAATATCTGGAAGAAAATGCTATTGAGTCGGCAGATGCCTTAAACCAAATAAATCCTGACTTCATTAGAATTAGAACACTGGCTG
>NZ_CEZJXU010000434.1:0-2177 GCF_983023055.1 Dethiosulfatibacter sp.
ATCGGACTGGATCATTGAAATGGGTCCTGAAGGTGGTGACCTTGGTGGTCAGGTAGTTAGATACGGCAGATAAATTGATTGTAAGAGAATTCCAGAATCACGTACCACAAAATGTCTTGTAGGGAGTTGATGAAGGGGTTGGCAAAGTGGAGTGCTCGTCCTGCTTTTTAGAGTAGGCATAAGGCTGTGATAGAATATCAAGAAGACGTTCCATAACGCTATAGTCACCTTTTGAAACAGCAGCTTTTATTGCCTCTTCTACACGATAGTTTCTTGGTATTATTGAAGGGTTGTTTTTACGCATTAATTCATATGAAGAGGATGTTGATTCCTTCTGTCTTTCAAGTCTTTTCTGCCATAGTTTGTACCATTTTAAAAAAGCCTCTGTGTCAAACAAATTTTCATTTGATAATTTGTTGAGAGTTAATGCACGAAATGTATTGGTATAGTCTGAACCATTGCTTTGCATTATGTTAAGAAGGTTTTCAATAAGTTGTTTGTCATGCTCTTCCTGTAGAAATAACTGCAAGACTACGTGTAGTTGGGATGCCAAGACCATGCATGGCTTCGCTTATAATATATTCTCTCAACATTGGACCAAGGAGTGCTCGGGCATCGCCACCACGAGAAAAGGGAGTTCTCCCAGAACCCTTTAGTTGAATATCAAAGCGTTCTTTGAGTGGTGTGATCTGCTCTCCAATCAAAATGGCTCGTCCATCTCCCAACATTGTAAAATATCCAAATTGATGCCCCGCATATGCCTGGGCAAAAGGGAATAACTATTGTCAAAATTCCATCCTGTTTCTATGATATCTTTTTTATTATTCATGGCATCTCCTGTAAATGAAATATATTATATAAATATAAGGATTACTTGATATTTTTGTTTTTTATAGTCTGAGAATTGAGTTTATTCCTTAACTTTTCAATCATATCTGTCGTCATGGAAGAAATATTGTATTTAGGTTTCCATCCCCATTCGTTTCTGGCAATGGTATCGTCAATAGAATTGGGCCATGAGTCAGCGATTTTTTGTTTTACTTCATCTACATCATAGTCCATATTGAAATCAGGTATGTGTTTTTTTATTTCACTGTATATTTCCTCAGGGTCAAAGCTCATGGATGTGACATTGAAGGCATTTCTGTGTACAAGTTTGGTGGAGTCAGCTTCCATCAACATAACGATGGCATCCAGCGCATCAGGCATGTACATCATATCCATTCTTGTTCCAGCCTTAATATTGCAGGTGAAATGGCCTGATTTAAGCGCCTCGTAAAAGATATGTACAGCATAATCCGTCGTACCACCTCCGGGTAGTGTCATATGTGATATAAGACCGGGAAATCTTAGACCTCTTGTATCAACACCGAATCTGCTAAAATAATAATCACATAAAAGTTCTCCAGCAACTTTGGAAATACCGTATATTGTTGAAGGTCTTTGAATTGTGTCCTGGGGAGTATTGTTAATTGGAGTAGTTGGCCCGAAGGCAGCTATGGAGCTTGGTACAAAAATCTTGCATTTATTTTCCCTGGCAACCTCTAAAACATTGTAGAGTCCGTTCATATTTATATCCCAAAGCAGTGATGGGTTAGCTTCCCCAGTAGCTGATAGTATTGATGCAAGATGAATAATTGTATCTATATTATGCTTTTTTACAACTTCGGCTATTTGCTCAGGTTTTAATATATCAACTCTTTCATAAGCTACTTCATCAATGATTTTCTTTTTGCATTCATTTCTTTTGCAGTGACTGCTGGTTATTATGTTATTGCGTCCGTAATTATCCATAAGCTTAAGTGTTAATTCAGAACCGATTTGTCCCAACGCTCCTGTAATTAGAATTCTTTTCATAAGATCACTCCTAAATGCAAATTTTGATTCATATAATAAGGATATAAAATAAACTGTTTGTTTTTTATGACCTGAAATATATATTTATAATATATTATACTACAAAATGAGATTATTTATAATATTATGACATGCTGTTCATGAATAAATCATGAAGGTTAATACCATTTTAGGTTAGATATTTATCTGGAATGTGGTACTATAGTACTATTGATTGGAATGCTAATATGGAGGCTAATTCAATGAACATAAAAGTACTTGTAATCGAAGACAATTTGAAACTAAATAGAAAGATATGTAATGCATTGCAAATAGAAGGT
>NZ_CEZJXU010000435.1:0-2162 GCF_983023055.1 Dethiosulfatibacter sp.
TCCTTACTTCTAGGTCTGTCAAAATCCACTTTAAGCTCATGGACTATATGACCTGGTCTTTCACTCATGACATATATCCTGTCCGAAAGATAAATAGCCTCGTCGATATCGTGAGTTACGAAGAGTACTGACTTTTTGTGCATCTGCCAGATCTTAAGGAGCCAGTCCTGCATGTTTGATCTTGTAATGGCATCAAGAGCTCCAAAAGGCTCGTCAAGAAGCATTATGGGACTTCCTATTAGGAAGGTCCTGAGAAGAGCCGCCCTTTGCCTCATTCCACCGGACAGCTGATTCGGGTATGAGTCCTCAAATCCTTCAAGGCCAAATTCAACAAATTGGGATGCTGCAGTCTCAATATTTTCCTTCTTGGCGATACCCTTAATCTCCAGAGGCAGAATCACATTGTCCATTATGTTTCTCCAGGGCATGAGAAGATCCATCTGCTGCATATAGCTGACTGTTTCCTCAGACTCTTCAACCTTGATGTCGTTAATATATATGTCTCCTGAAAAACCAACCTCAAGTCCTGTAATAAGCCTGAAGACCGTGCTCTTGCCGCATCCACTGGGACCTATTATGGATACAAACTCGCTATCCCCAAGATCTATATTTATATTGTTCAGTGTTTCAAGCTTGTCTCCATTATCCATGAAATAAGTCTTTGAAACATTTCTTAGAAGAACTCTCTTGTTCATCAAACCACCCTGACTTATTATTTCTTATATATTATTTGTTTAAAAAATCGTTTGTAAATGCTTTTTCAGATTCTACTTCATTAGCTATGAATTCATTCTCAAGAAGCCAGTTAGTATATCTGCTCCATACTTCTACATCCTGGTATCCCCAGTACTCTGCATCTGCAGTGTATTTGTCCGCCAAGAATTTTTGGCTTTCAATAACAAGTGTTTCATTAAGTTCAGGTGCTCCAGTCAATAGTGCTTGTGCAGCTTCTTCAGGATTTGCTATTGCAAATTCATATCCCATTGCTGCAGCCTTCATGAAGTTCTCAACAAGCTCAGGCTTTTCTTCAATGTTCTTTTCACTTGTTATGATTACAGGAGTATAATAGTCAAATACCTCTGCTTCCTTTCCAAGGTCAACATAGTTTACATCAAATCCTTTTTGTTTTGCTTCAATTACAGACCATCCTTCGAAAACCCATGCGAAATCAACATCTCCAGACTCACTTGCTGCAAAGAAATCAACATCGCCTATTGTTACTACTTCAACTTTTTCAGAATCTGCACCTTCCTGATCCATAAGGTATTTGATTGTAGCCATTTCAACTGGTGAACCCCAGCCACCGTATTTCTTTCCTTCAAAATCTGCAGGAGATGCTATTCCCTTATCGCTTATAGACATGAATCCTGAAGTGTTGTGCTGAATTACAGCTGCAACTGAAACTATAGGTATTCCTTCTGCTCTTGCCATTGTTACTGCTTCCTGGTAGCTGATTCCGAACTGTGCTGAATCAGATGCTACAAGCTGTTCTGCCGTTGAACTAGGTTGAATGATTTCAACATCAAGACCCATTTCCTCGAAATATCCCATTTCCTTGGCAACATATATTCCAGTGTGGTTGGTATTTGGGAACCAATCCAGTGTAAACACTACCTTTTGAAGCTCTACTTCTTCAGGTGCCTGTGTATCTTCTGCTGGCTCCTGAGTTTCCTCTGCAGGCTGGCATCCAGCCATTGTAAACATCATCATCATTACTAAAATTAAAGCTAAAAATCTTTTCATCATATTCTCCTTTTATCCTTTTTCCAAGGCATTAGTTTTTTGCCGCAAATATCAACTATTGCGACGAATATCAGTGTCATTATTATTATAAATAAAATGTCTGCAAACATTGCAGGTATTCTGTAGGATTTCATTACCCTTATCAAAAATATTCCAAGTCCTTCCTGAGCACCTACCCATTCAGATATCACTGCACCCATTACACTGTAGGTGGCTGCTATCCTAAGACCTGCAAAGAATGAAGGCATTGCAGCGGGAAGCTTGCACTTGAAAAATATCTGGTTTTCCGTAGCATTCATGCTTCTCATCATGTCTATGAGTTCTCCGTCGACTGATGACAGCCCCTCTGTTAGACTTACAGCAATAGGAAAGAAGCATACCAAAACTACAACGATAATCTTCGGTGAAAGTCCAAATCC
>NZ_CEZJXU010000436.1:0-2158 GCF_983023055.1 Dethiosulfatibacter sp.
CCTTCACCATTTGACCCTAGAGGCAGTCCACCTGTACCCTTGACTCTTTCGGTGAAAATATAGCATTCAGATCTTAAGTCCAAATTTATTGTAATATCTGGATTGTGTACATCTACACTCAAATCACCGAAATGCTTAAGAACCGTTCCTCCAAGCTCTTTATTTAAATCCATGGACATGAAGGGATAGGATTTGTCTGCTCTTTTAGATACTATCTTGAAAGTTTTGATTTTTTCATTTTTCATTTTCCATTCCATTACTTTTATGACAGATTCCTTTATTGTTTCCATGTCTCTTCCTGTCTTATAGCATGGTGTTACATATACTATTCCGAAAATATTCTTAAGATCCTTAATTACTCCTTCAAGTTCATCTACAGTATCTATAAATACTTTTCCCCTGTCCCTGTAAAATTTAAGATCCTTTCCTTTAATAATCTTGCTGATCTGATTGTTTAGTTTTTTTTCAAACTGACCTCTGTTCTTTCCCTTAAGGACCATTTCGCCCAAACTTATACCAATTGAATTATACATTATCTACCTCTTATGATTTCCCTTATTTCATTTACATACCCAGTTACCTTTTCAAGCACAATATTGTTTTCAGCTTCATCATTATACATTCCAAAACTCATTCTTACAGTTCCATCACTGTAAGATTTATCACTATCAAGTTTGCTTACTACATTGTCTACGGACTCGTCTTTTGACGAGCATGCAGACCCTGTTGAAACAAAAATTTCATCTCTTTCCAGATAGTGAAGCAAAACTTCGCCTTTTATATCCTTTATTGAAACATTAAGAATATACGGAGAATATTTCTCTGCCGAGTTAATTCTAATATCTTCAATGGAATTTTTCAACCCCGTAATTAGTTTATTTCGTAAACTTAAGATTCTTTCATATTCATGTTCCATTATTTCCACTCTTAAAAGGATAGCTTCAGCAAAGGATTCAATAAGAGGCAAAGGCTCTGTACCTGGTCTTAACCCCTTCTCTTGACCTCCTCCAAAAACAATTGGTTTCACCTTTATTCCTTTCCTAACATAGATCCCGCCAATTCCTTTGGGTCCATGTATTTTATGACCTGAAAATGACAAAGTATCAACTTTGCACTGGGAAACATCAATATTGATTTTTCCAAAGGATTGAACACAGTCAAAATGAATTCTTGTATTACTGTTATTATTTTTAATAATATTGCATATTTTCTTCATGTCCTGCAAGGTTCCAAGCTCACTGTTTACATGGGTGAATATGCACAAGGTTGTTTTACTGCTCAATTTACCTTCCAAATCATCAATGTCTATATATCCATAATTATCCGTATTTACAGGAATGGTTACAACACCTTTTTTTCTCAATTCATTTACAGGGCCAATAATTGAAGGATGATCAATATCAGAATAAATCACTTCACTACCATCATATTCCTTAATGCTTCCAAAAATCGCAATATTATTGCTTTCAGTCCCTCCTGAAGTGAAAAACACTTCCTCCTGAGAAGCCTTTATAAAGTCTCCAATGATTCTTCTGCTTTCCTTTAATATTTTTTCGCATACATAGCCGTAAGAATGGAGCGAAGATGAATTCCCATAGTGATTTTTATTTGAAAAAACAAATTTTTCCAAAGATTTTTCAGTAATTTTTGTAGTTGCGGCATTGTCCATATATATCAAAATATCACCTCTTAATAGTATGGCCCCTGTTTTCTTAGACCTTCGAAAATGTCAGTTCCACCAATTTTACCATATTAAATGTACATTTGCATAATAAATAATATTGTTAAAATATAAATTTATAAATTTGTGGATTTTATTAATTTTTATCCTTGCATCAATTTATCACTTATGCTATAATGAAATTGGTTATCCCCCCGATAGCCAAAATATATTCCCAATACCCCTTTTAAGCATTTATGCTTAGAACAAAACGACCTACCCGGGTCGTTTTGTTCTTTTTTGTTGCAAGAAAGCAGCTACGCTGCGTTAAATGCGTAAGCACTTATTAAGATGCGAAAGAAAGTTTCTTTAATCGCATAACACTAATGCTTCAAGGTATTATGCATATTTTAACTTTCTTAAGCTGCAAAAAAAGGGCATCTAAGCCCCCATTGTTACAAGTTTATCCTTATATTGTGCCTCATGGCTCTGGTGTAT
>NZ_CEZJXU010000437.1:0-2157 GCF_983023055.1 Dethiosulfatibacter sp.
ATATCATGGAGTCAGGATCTTCTGACATATATGCTTATATGGTCGGTTTTTATAGGAATCTCACTGGCTGTAAAAAAAAGAAAACATATCAAGGTTGAACTGGCCTTTGTTATACTTCCTGAAAGAATGCAGTTCTATCTTAAGATATTTTCAAATCTTGTATTCATGGCATTCTGTGGGATTTTCAGTTACTACTCAATGATTAAAGTTTACAAACTGATTTTTGTCAATCCGCAGATTTCAGAATCCACAGGACTTTCAATGTGGATGATTCAAATTGCAGTACCAATCGGATTTATACTTAGTATTTACAGACTTATAGTTGACACTAGAATGCTCTTCAAAGAAAGAGCAGATGAAATAAGGATAGGAGGTTAATATCATGCATATATTCTTATTACTGGCTTCCTTTGCCGTATTTGTATTATTATCAGTTCCAATAGGTGTATCCATTGGTATAGCACTTTGTATTTATGGATTTTCAGGCGGAGCAATGGGTCTTGACTTTATTTCACAGTCCATATTTTCCTCAATGAACAGCTTCCCTCTCATAGCAATCCCTTTCTTCATACTGGCGGGATCAATCATGGAAGGTGGAGGATTGTCCAAAAGATTGATCAACCTTTCCAACTCCATGGTTGGACATCTTACAGGCGGACTTGGTATTGTTACTGTACTTACTTGCATATTCTTTGGAGCAATAAGCGGTTCTGCCATTGCAACAGTTGCAGCTATAGGAACAATAATGATACCTGCAATGGAGGAACAGGGATATCCTAGATCCTTCGCTACAGCACTTACTGCAGCAGCAGGAGTTCTTGGTACAATAATCCCCCCAAGCATACCTATGGTAATGTACTGTGTAGCACTGCCTGCAGCATCTCCTGGAAACATGTTCATGGGAGGAGTTGGACCTGGTCTTTTGGCTGGATTTGCTCTTATGATTCTTGTTTATTATTTTGCCAAAAGAGACGGCTACAAAAGCACACACAGTGAATTTCATTTCAAAACTGTAGTAAAAAATACCTTTAGCGCCATCTGGGCTCTATTCGTACCAGTCATCATCATCGGAGGAATCTACGGTGGAATATTCTCGGCAACCGAAGCAGCTGTTGTTGCCTGTGTATATGGATTCATAGTAGGAAAGTTCATCTACAAGGAACTTACTATAAAAGCTACAACAACAGCATTTATTAGTTCTGCCATTACAGTGTCTTCAATACTAATAGTAGTAGCAACCGGCTCCGTCCTTGGGAAAATCCTTACAGTTGAAGGTGTTCCAAAAATGGTTGAAACATCATTGACTTCACTGAGTAGCAATGTATTTGTACTTCTATTAGTAATAAATATAATACTTCTCATAGTAGGATGCGTAATGGAGACATTTACAGCAATCATCATCCTTAGTCCAATCCTGTACCCAATAGTTGCACAGTACGGCATTGACGTTTACCACTTCGGCGTAATGATGATACTAAACCTATCAATTGGCTTTATTACCCCTCCTGTAGGCTCCAATCTATTTGTTGCCTGTGGAATTACGGGCATGAAGTTTGAAGACTTGGTAAAAGCAATATGGCCTTTTCTTTTAGCTCTTATTGCCGCACTGCTCCTGGTAACATTTATACCAAATATCACCTTGTTTCTTCCTAATTTATTCGATATGTAATAACACAAAACCAGAATTCAAAACACCCGTCGTACGCAGTATCAACATCTGCAGAACGACGGGTGTTTTGTGTTATAAAAGAAGATTTAACGGTGTTATAATAATCCAGCAGACATTAATTGTCAATGATTACCAAGAGATATTGATTATCATTAGCATTGATTTACAATTTCTCGATTATAATAGGAGATTAAAATGATAAGGTTATTAAATACTATAGTTGCAGGAGTATTCTTAACTCTATTCATATCCACTAGTGCTGGTTACGAACCTTTTACAAAGGTTGAAAATCCACTAGGACATGATTTTGTTTAAAGATTAACTCAATAAAACAATCAAAGAAATAAAAAATCCATAATTAGAATCGATGGCAGTCCAAAATTCAGTTGGACTGTCATTTTTTTTACATATAACTGCCATAATCTTGTCACACAAAAGGTTTAATATTAGGTTAAGAAAAACAAATACAATTTATAAAAGGAGATTTA
>NZ_CEZJXU010000438.1:0-2156 GCF_983023055.1 Dethiosulfatibacter sp.
TGCTAAAGGAATACCCTTCATTATAATAAAACTCAAGATTATATTCGTCAATAAGTTTGTTCATTTTTCCGTAAGGATTGAAAATATCCGGATTAGATTGATAATACTCTTCTCTAATATGGAAAAACTCGTGAGCTAGAACCATTTCTATCCAAATTTGTGTGCTATTTCCCGTTATATCTATTGCAGTATACATGGATTTATCTACAATTGTTCCTGCGTAGTTAGTATTCCTTATTTTTAGTTTATCAACCATATATATCTTTTCTACAAATCTTCCAACTACATCAACAGGATAGGTACTGAGATATTTTATTGCATCCCCTTCTGCATTTTTCCCTTCAAGTTCATCATAGGGTCTAATATCCCAACCTTTTATCTGCTCACAGTCTTCTATACAAAGTCTTTCATCAGTAATTATTTCTACTCCTCTATCAGAGTAATAGTCTATGTCTCCCCAGTCTGAAAGCCATGAATAATACTGATTTTCTACAATATCAATATCGTCTCCATAGGATATTGTAAAAATCCGAATGAAGATTAAAACCATTATTAAGGTTGTTTTTAAAAACGCTCTGAATTTCATACTCATCACTCTTTCACAAATCTATATTACTATTTTACCATAAATATTCTTGTTTTCTTGAATTTTAGATGGTGTAAAGGAATTGTTTAAATTATTCAACATTGAAAAACAGTTTTGTAAGTTTCGAATAATAAGAGTTGTATTTTTCATGTTTAATGAAATGAAAACGTTTTTGTAGTATAATATTTATAAGTATCTAAATTCATGAAAGAAGGTGTATCAATGACAAAGCCCGTAGCTCAACAGGAAACTTACAGTGCTTCTGATCTTCCAATTGAAAATTTCCAGGAATTGGATGATTATATTGTAACCTTGGATGATAAGAAAGGTTCTCTCATTCACGTTCTGCACAAGGCTCAGGATATCTTTGGATTCCTACCAAAAGAAGTTCAGCTATACGTATCAAGGAAACTCGATTTGCCAGGTGCAAAAGTCTTTGGAGTTGCCAGTTTTTACTCCTATTTCACAAGTAATCCTGTAGGAAAACATAAAATCAGTGTTTGTATGGGAACTGCCTGCTTCGTAAGAGGCTCGGAAAAAATATTTGATGAGCTTAAGTCAAAGCTCGATGTAGAATCTGGAGAAACTACAGAAGACAATATGTTTACCCTGAAGGACGTCCGCTGTATAGGCGCCTGCGGTCTTGCTCCAATTATAATGATTGACGACAAGATTTTTGGAAGAGTCAAAGTTGAAGAACTTGACAACATTCTTGATGAATTTAGAGAGGAGGATTAATTTGAATATTAAATCACTGGATGAACTAAAAAAAATCAGGGAAAACTCCTTAAAAAAAGTCAATCTTAGAGAAACAGGTGAAGGCTCCGATGAAACTATAGAATTGATGGTAGGAATGGCTACCTGCGGAATTGCAGCCGGTGCAAGAGTTACTCTCGAAGCCCTCCTTGACGAAATCAGCAAACAAGATTTGAAGAACATAAAGATTGTACAGGTTGGATGTCTTGGATACTGTCATTCAGAACCCATTGTTCAAGTCAATGAACCCGGTAAAGAACCTGTTCTATACGGAAAGGTTGATGACGAAAAAGCAAGAGATATTATCAAAAAGCATATTTTAAAACACGAACTACTGGATGATTCAATAATAATTAACACATTTGAAAAAGCTTAATTATAAGGAGGGTGCAATGGACAAAATCAGAAGTCACATTATGGTCTGTGGAGGAACAGGCTGTCTAGCTTCAGGAAGTGAAGAATTAATTACCGCTCTAAATAATGAACTAGTAAAAGCAGGTTATGACAAGGAAATAACTGTAATCAAAACAGGTTGTTTCGGTTTTTGCGGTCAGGGCCCAATAGTTAAAATTCATCCTGACAATGTATTCTACGTACAGGTAAAACCAGATGACGCCATAGAAATTATTAATGAACATATAGTAAAAGGACGTCTTGTAGAAAGACTTCTATTTGAAGAACCTGAGGAAAAGAAAAAGCTGGATAAGCATGATAAAATGGCTTTTTACAAAAAACAATATAGAATCGCACTTAGAAACTGTGGTCTCATAGATCCGGAAGATATTGAAGAATATATAGCTTTTAGGGGTTATGA
>NZ_CEZJXU010000439.1:0-2152 GCF_983023055.1 Dethiosulfatibacter sp.
AACAAGTTCATCCTTAGCTCGTCTTAGTTACTTGTAAAGAAAAAAATAAATAAACAAACAGGAGAATTAAAATGAAGAAACTAATGATTTTATTTATGATCGTTGCCTTATTGGCAGGATGTGGAACGGACGCCATTTCTGATGGTGGAGAGAAAGAACAGGGAATATTGGTTGACAAATCGTCTTATGATGTTTTGATTGAACTTTATGAAAGTACAGGAATCAAGCTGGACGGTGACATAACGGTTAATTCGGATGTAGAAGCGATTAAATGGATTTTTGACGTTGAAGAAATTAACGGATTTGTAGGTAGTGCGCAGGCCGAATCTTTATTTTCAGACGAAGATAAAAGCAAAGTTTTTATAATTGAAATGGAGAGCAATGATGATGCTAAATCTATTTCTGAAAAGTTTCCTTTATTGGCAAAGGGACATGCCAGTGATATTGAAACATATGAAATAATTGTCAAAGACAATTTTGTATTGTTTACAGGATTGACAGAAGAAAACAATGCCTTGATGGTTGAAACATTCGAAGCAATTGAATTTGAAGGATATATATCTGCGGAGATTGACAGCTCCCTTGATGTGTTTAATGCGATTTTCAGAGATGCTGACGCTACAATGCTTGATATAGTATCTTATATGACGGACAGGGAAGAGCATATACAAAAGATAAACAATTTCGTAAACAACGGTGAGAAGCTTGAAGGGTACAAGAGTGCTGTAATGAACAATAGGATGTTTGGTCCATCAACTGTATTTGTTCTTGAACTGGAGGAAGGATCCGATGTAGAAGCAGTAAAACCCGGAATGGAATATTTGAGCAGATGGATGATTTGCATGAGTCTGGAAGATTATGAAATTGTATCAAATGGAAATTATATCTTGTTTGCAGGATTGACTCCGGAAGAAAACACAGTGCTTGTTGACAACTTCATGGCACTCGAATTTAAATAAAAGATATTGTGCAGCTGCGACGAAAATCCATTGATTTAGTTGCAGCTGCTTTATAAAGGATAAGTAATGATTTTTAACAGTTTGATATTTTTGGTGTATTTTTTACCTTTGGTTTTATTTTCATATCATGTTTTTCCAGGAAAGAAAAATATAATACTCATGATGGCATCTCTTGTGTTCTATGCTTTTGGTGAACCCATATACATAGTCCTGCTTATTTTCAGCAGTACGGCGGATTACCATCTGAGCAAAATGATTCATAACGAGACTAATTCCTCTGCAAGAAAAAGATATTTAATCATATCAGTAGTGATGAACATCGGACTTCTCTGTTTTTTCAAGTATGGCGATTTGTTGATTGATACTGTAAATGCCATGCCAGGATTGGATATAAAGAATTTGAACGTACCCTTGCCCATAGGGATAAGTTTCTATACTTTCCAGACATTAAGCTACACGGTTGATGTTTATAGAAAAAATGTAAAACCACAGGAAAAATACAGTGATTTTCTATTGTATATATCAATGTTTTTCCAACTGATAGCAGGGCCCATTGTCAGATATGCCGACATAGAGAAACAGCTTGGGAAAAGAAAAATTGGGTTTGGAAATATTGACGAAGGAGCAAGAAGGTTTATTGCAGGTCTTGGCAAGAAAGTCTTGCTTGGCGATCAGCTTTTCCTTCTTCATAATCAGTTGATGCATACGAATGGAAGCGTTGTTGGATATTGGGTGTCAATGGCGGCTTACGGGTTGCATATATATTATGATTTTTCAGGATACAGTGATATGGCCATAGGTCTTGCAAGGATGTTTGGCTTTAGATTACTTGAGAATTTCAACTATCCATATGTATCCAAATCCATTTCCGAGTTTTGGAGAAGATGGCATATATCACTTGGTAACTGGTTTAAGAATTATGTGTATTTTTCCTTGGGAGGCAGTCGAAATGGCAAGTCGGCAACGGTAAGGAATCTTCTTGTGGTCTGGCTTCTTACTGGTTTGTGGCACGGAGCCAGTTGGAACTACATGTTGTGGGGTTTGTATTTTGGAATATTCATAATACTCGAAAAGACAGTGGCTATTAATATCAACATTCCAAAAATCATGAAGCATGTCTATGTATTGACGGTAGTCATATTTGGATGGGTTTTGTTTGCTTTTGAAAGTGTTCATGAGCAACTTGTGGTATT
>NZ_CEZJXU010000440.1:0-2142 GCF_983023055.1 Dethiosulfatibacter sp.
TCATGCATTAATGCTTCCATTGTATATGTTGAAGCAGCACCTGCAAATTTCTCTGATTCACTCTTCAGTCCTATTACTACGGGCATTGCAAGAAGTTCTTCTGCAAGCTCCTTATAAATATAAAGCATTTGAAGTGTCTCTTCCTGAGCTTCTTCAGCAGTTTCATGTAGTGTATGTCCTTCCTGCCATAAAAATTCAGAAGTTCTGAGGAAAGGTCTTGTTGATTTTTCCCATCTTACAACCGAACACCACTGGTTGTACAGATAAGGAAGCTCTCTGTAAGAATTCAGCCACTTGCTGTACATATGACAGATTATAGTCTCAGATGTTGGTCTTACACAAAGTCTTTCTGCCAGCTCTTCAGATCCACCATGGGTTACCCATGCAACCTCTGGAGCAAATCCTTCAACGTGTTCCTTTTCCTTGTTCAAAAGACTTTCTGGTATCAATAAAGGGAAATACATGTTTTTGTGTCCCGTTTCCTTAAATCTTCTATCTGCGAATTCCTGGATTTTTTCCCATAGTGCATATCCATATGGTCTGATTACCATAAATCCCTTAACAGGTGAATAGTCCACAAGTTCATTTTTAAGTATTACATCTGTATACCATCTTGGAAAATCTACTTCCATAGGTGTTATTTCTTTTACAAAATCATCTTTTTTCTTAGCCATTTTATACTTCCTTTTATAAATTATTTTTCCAAAAACAAAAAAACCATCCCTTTTGTTTTTCGACAAAGAGACGGATATCCGCGGTACCACTCTAATTACTGCTTTCGCAGTCACTCAATCATTTAACGGTTTTAGCCGTTCAGGTTTTAGCCTGAATGCTCGGAGTCAGGTTCACTACTGCATTGGACAGGAATTCTCACCAACCATTCCCTCTCTATAGTCTTACAGCATCTACTATTCTCTTCAAAGCTTATATTTAGATAATTAAAAGTTTACTAGATAAGCTATTTATTGTCAAGAAGAACAATACTTTCCGGTGCAATACCTTCTTCTCTTCCTACAAAACCCAACTTTTCAGTTGTAGTTCCCTTTATGTTTATCCTGTCTTCCTCCACCATCATAACTCTTGAAAGTATTTTTTTCATTTCATCTATATGAGGTGCTATACGGGGCCTTTCAGCCATTATTACATTATCGATATTTACAACAACATAATCTCTGTTTACAAGTTCCACAACCTTTTCCAAAAGCTTCAAGCTTGAAATATCCTTATAGGCATCGTCACTGTCTGGGAAATGCTTCCCTATGTCACCCTTTCCCATTGCTCCTAAAAGGGCATCCATTATGGAGTGTACAAGTACATCTGCATCAGAATGTCCAAGAAGTCCCTTTTCATGAGGAATTTCAACGCCACCAAGTATTAACTTTCTGTTTTCAACAAGCTTGTGTACATCATATCCTAATCCAACACGCATATGCTACATCGCTCCCTTTAACAGGTACTCGCCATAGACAAGATCCTTAGGCATTGTTATCTTTAAGTTAGAATGGCTATTTTCGACTATATGGACATCAAAACCAAAATACTCAAGTATTGATGCTTCATCAGTAAACTGAAAGTCTAAATCAACAGCTTCTCCCACCATTTCAAGTATCAGTCCATAATTGAAACATTGGGGTGTCTCCGCATTCCACAGAACACTTCTATCAAGAGTTTTGACTATTTTGCCTTCTTCTGCCACCTTTATGGTGTCTACAGTTTTTGAACATACCACTATTGATTTCCCTGACAATGTCTGCCTTATGGCTTCTTTTATAACAGCACCCTTTATGAAGGGTCTTACTCCGTCATGGATCAACACATATTTAGTGTCAGATTCAAGAGATTCAAGCCCTCTCAGAACTGATTCTGTTCTGGTAGCTCCTCCCTTAACAGTATTTATCGCCTTCTTAAAGGCATATTTTTCTATTATTTCTTTTTCAACAAATTCAATTCCTTCAGCATCACACACGACAGTTATACTGTCGATATTTTCAATTTCATCAAACTTCTTGATGGTATGATATAGTACGGGCTTGTTCCCAAGGATCATATACTGTTTTTTCACATCAGATGATAATCTTTTTCCACTTCCTGCTGAAGCTATTACAACTGCAATTTTTTCCATTTAACATTCACATCCAAACC
>NZ_CEZJXU010000441.1:0-2140 GCF_983023055.1 Dethiosulfatibacter sp.
TTTCCTCTAGTATATTGGACACCGTTCTTTTGGCCAGCTCAGGAAAATTGTTCTCTTGGCTTAGATGTCCCAGGTATACACATTCTCCCTCACCTTTCATTACATCAATGAGGAATTCACCTGCTGTTTCATTTGAAAGGTGTCCGTACTCGCCCATGACCCTTCTCTTGAGGGACCATGGATAGGATCCCACCTTCAACAACTCCACATCATGGTTCGTCTCCAAAAGAAGGAGGTCAAAGTTTGCAACCCTATTTCTGATATAGTCGTTTATACAACCCGTATCCGTAAGAAGACTTATCTTCTTCATGCCATCGGTAATATTGAATCCAAAAGGTTCTACTGCATCATGACTGATGTTGAAAGGTGTTATGGACAGATCCTTTATATTTAGGGCCTTGTCAACCTCTATATATCTAATGTTTTCTTCTTTTATCTTGCCCAGTTTACATATCATGGCATCCCAAGTTTTTCTCGAAGCATAAATGGGCAGGTCAAAACGCCTTGATAATATGCCAACGCCCTGAATATGGTCTGAATGCTCATGGGTTACAAATATTCCGTCTACGGTTTTAGGGTCCACTTCGATTTTAGCCATTTCACCCTGTATTCTTTTTCCACTAAGTCCAGCATCTACTAGAATGCTGGTATTTCCAGTACTTATATAGTTGCAATTACCGCTGCTTCCACTAAAAAGGGAACAAAATCTCATATAATTAATCCTTTATTCTTCGTCTTCTATTCTTTTAATCTTTGCACCCAGGTTCATGAACTTGTTTTCTATAAATTCATAGCCCCTATCAACATGGTAGATGTCATGGACAGTGGATACTCCCTTAGTTGCAAGGCCTGCCACTATAAGAGCAGCTCCGGCTCTCAGGTCTGTGGCCCATACATCTGCAGGATTCAGGGTTTCAACACCACTGATTACCGCCTTTCTTCCGTCTACCTTTATGTCGGCTCCCATCTTCACAAGTTCGTCAATATATCTGAATCTGTTTTCGAATATGCTTTCTATTACTATGCTGTCTCCCTTAACCAGTGACAACAAAACGGTCATTGGCTGCTGAAGATCCGTAGGAAATCCTGGGTATGGCAACGTCTTTATGTTTACAGGTACAAGCTCATTTTCATAGTGAACTCTTAAGGAGTCTCCATATTCTTCAATTCCCATTCCCATTTCCTTAAGCTTTGCAGTTATTGGCTCAAGGTGCTTTGGAATAATATTGTTTATTATAAGGTCTCCCTTTGTGACTGCCGCTGCTATCATATATGTTCCAGCTTCAACCTGGTCGGGAATCACACTATATGTTCCACCGTGAAGCTCTTCTACACCTGTAATCTTTATTACATCGGTACCTGCTCCCCTTATATGGGCTCCCATGGCATTTAGAAAGTTGGCAGTGTCAACTACATGAGGCTCCTTGGCGGCATTCTCTATTACTGTCTTTCCTTCTGCAAAAATTGCTGCCATCATTATGTTTATTGTCGCGCCAACGCTTACTACGTCCAGATAGATCTTGGCTCCAACAAGCTTTTCAGCCTTTACCTTCAATAGATTGTCTTCTACTGTGAATTTCGCACCAAGAGCTTCAAGTCCCTTGATATGCTGATCTATAGGTCTAACGCCAATATCGCATCCACCAGGATATGATATTGCTACTTCTTTGAATCTTCCTATACCTGCTCCAAGAAGATAATATGAAGCCCTTAGTTTTTGTGTAAGACCGTTTGGAAGGTTGCATTCAGTTATTCCCGATGTATCAACATTCATGATGCCGTCATCTGTAACTTCAACCTCCGCTCCAAGCTTTTTAAGTATATCCCTATAAACAAGAACGTCCTGTATTACAGGCAGATTTTCAATTGTGCAACTACTTCCAGTTAGTATCGCCGCCGGTATTATTGCAAGAGCGGCATTCTTAAATCCGCTGATGTTGACCTTTCCCTTTAATCTGTTTCCACCTTCAATGATTAATTTCGCCATTATTTCCATCCTTATATTTTTTAACGGATATAATATCCTGTTGTATTCATTATTTTCACTGGAATAATCATATTATAAATGCATGAACATTTCAACATTTATTCCGTTTCTATCAAATATTTAATAATACCGTCATCAAAAACAGCCTTCCAT
>NZ_CEZJXU010000442.1:0-2136 GCF_983023055.1 Dethiosulfatibacter sp.
TCAACTATCTCAACTTCTTCAATATCTGCTATTTCAACCTTGGCAAATATCATCTGGGCAATTCTATCACCTCTGTTTATTGTGAAATCTTCTCCACCCAGATTGATAAGTATTACTTTAATTTCTCCTCTGTAATCGCTGTCGATTGTTCCGATCCCATTTACAAGACTAATTCCATTTTTAATGGCAAGACCACTTCTCGCTCTTATTTGAGCTTCGTATCCAACAGGTATTTCTATATAAATACCTGTTGGTACAAGATATCTTTCCAAAGGTTTCAGTACTATTGGTTCCTCAATATCTGCACTAAGATCCATGCCTGAAGATCCTTCAGTCTTGTATTGAGGCATTTTAAAATCGTTTGTTTTTTTGATCTTTACTATCATCATGGTCCTCCTATGAAAAATCAAATAGCTTGATTACATCCTTGTTTTTTTCTACATTTCCAGTCAATGCAATATTGTATTTGTCGCAGTTGAAAAGATCTCTCGATACTTCTATAATATCATTGTATTCCACGTTTTTAATTGTATTGACTATATCTTCCGGATTAATTGTTTCATTATAGAAAAGTTCTCTTCTTCCAAGAACAGTCATCCTGTTTGATGTATTTTCAAGGCTTAATATATAGTTGCCTTGAATCTGCGACTTAGATCTCTCAAATTCGCTTTTGGTAATATTGCCCTTTTTCAGACTGTCCAATTCTATTTTAACTCTGCTTACAACTTCGTTTATGCTGTCTTCTTTAAGCGCTGAGTATATTCCGAAGAGTCCTGCAGACCTATAGCTGGAATTGAATGAATATATAGTGTATACAAGTCCGCTTTTTTCTCTGATATTCTGAAAAAGTCTTGAACTCATACTTCCACCAATAATATTATTAAGTATGTTTGAAGCATAGTAGTTTTCATTGTTTCTTTCATAACCTTCTACGCCAATACAAAAATGATATTGCTCAATACTCTTATGAACACTTTCACTGTTGTTTTTATATCTATATGTACTGTCTTTAAATGTTTCAGCCTTGCTTTTTTTGAACTCGCCAAAATAATTGGAACATAAGGCTTTAACTTCATCTGGGGAAATATTACCAACAATTGAAATAACTATATTGTCAGAAGTATAATTATTCTCCATATATTTCTTTATATCTGCAACACCAATTTTGCTCACAGTAGAAGAATCTCCTAATATTGGATATGCAATTGAATTCCCTTTAAAGGATATCTTGGTCAGCAGTTCATGTACGTAATCTTCCGGAGAATCATCATACATGAGGATTTCTTCAAAAATTACCTTCTTTTCCTTTTCAAGTTCTTCTTCATCAAAAACAGAATTAAATATCATATCTGACAAAACATCAAGGGCTGTTTCAAAGTTGTATGAAGTCACTTTTGTATAAAAACAAGTGCATTCCTTGGTAGTAAAGGCATTAAGCTGTCCTCCCATACTATCCATTTCTTCAGCTATATCGGCAGAACTTCTTTTTTTAGTACCTTTGAACAACATATGTTCTATTAAGTGTGATATTCCATTATTCTCATCAGTTTCGTTAATGGAGCCTGCCCCTACCCAGATTCCAGTAGTGACTGAATTCACATAATCAACCTGTTCAAAAACTATTCTTAAACCGTTGTCTAAAACAATTTTGTGAATCATGTTTCCTCCTGTCAAAAACAAATCCCTCATAAAGAGGGATTGTCAGTTATTTATTTACGTTTTATTTCGCTTTATCTTTCACGGCATCTTTTCTGGACAAGTTTATTCTTCCCTGCTTGTCTATTTCAAGAACCTTGACAAGAACTTCGTCTCCAATGCTCAGTACATCTTCAACTTTGTCTACTCTTTTATCTGATATCTTGGAAATATGAAGAAGACCTTCCTTGCCATTGCCTATTTCTAAAAAGGCTCCAAATTTCATTATTCTTGCTACTTTTCCAAGAAAAACGTCACCAACTTCAACACCTTTAATAATTCCTTCAACAATAGCCTTTGCCTTGTTTCCTGCTTCAGGATTTGTAGCTGCTATCATTACTGAACCGTCATCTTCAATGTCAATCTTAACTCCAGTTTCTTCTATGATTTTGTTAATTACTCTTCCACCAGGTCCTATGATCTCTCTGATCTTGTCCGGAT
>NZ_CEZJXU010000443.1:0-2135 GCF_983023055.1 Dethiosulfatibacter sp.
TGTTGGAAATTAGCACTTGACTTAAAGAGGAGAATAATATGGAAATTAAATATGATGATAATGGAAAGTTCAATCTTGATGAGGAGATGTTGGTTAAGGTTCTGAAGCTCAGGAATGAAAATATGATAGAAAACGTTATGGAAGTAGCTAGAGAGGCAGCGAAGCATATGAAATCCAAGTATATTTTCGCGGAATGCAATATCGTAGAGAAGGGTGAAGATTATATAATGCTTGGGGATATAAAATTCAAAAGTAGAATAATGGCAAAGAAATTGAAGGATTGTGACAGGGTTTTTCCATATTTTGCAACTTGTGGACTGGAGGTTACAGAACATACTGAAGCCTTGGAGGATATTTTTGATAAATATGTATCGGAAAAAGTTGAATATCTTGCATTGACGCAGATAAGAGAAGCAATGAGGGATAAAATCAAGGCTGATTACAACGTACATGGCATTTCTCATATTAATCCAGGTTCGATTCAGGATTGGAGCACTGTAGAAGTAAATAAGATATTTGATCTTCTTGAAGGTAAGCCCTCAGATCTTGGATTAAGTGTTCTTGAATCGGGAATGATAAATCCTGTAAGAAGTGTATCTGGTTTCATGTTTTTAAGTGAAAATGAATTCCACAACTGTATTCTTTGTAGAAAAGTTGATTGTCCAAACAGAAGGGCTGAATTTGATGAAGAAGAATATATTAACTCCCTATAGGTGTTTTTAATGGATATTAATACGATTCTAAGGCAAAACAAGATTTTTTTAGATAGTTTCAGCATAGGGCTCCTTCTTATCAGACAACATGGAAACATTCTATGGAAGAACAAGAGCTTTGATAATTATATGGAAATCGCATATATGATTTCAGAAAATATTTCTAAATTAAAGGAAGGATTGGGGATTTTCGAATATGAAGGTGGAATGTTCGAGATAAATAAAGTCCAAGTATCTTTTTTTGAAAAAAGTTATTTTTTATTCATCTTGAATGTAGCAGAGATTGTCGAAGCAAGAAGTAATCATGATTCATATATTAGAAGTTCTTGTGGCAAGTATACATTTGACAGTATAGTAGGAGAAAGCAAACAGGTACTTAAACTTATTGAAGATGCTAAAAAGGCTGCCAGAACAGACTCGAATATTATCATATATGGAGAAACTGGTTCAGGAAAGGAACTGATAGCTCAGAGTATTCATAATGACAGCTCCAGAAAGAGAAAAAAGTTTATAGCTGTGAACTGTTCGGCGGTGCCTGAAAACCTTATGGAAAGCATTTTTTTCGGATCGGTAAAAGGGGCTTTTACAGGTGCTGAAAATAAAAAAGGTCTTTTTGAGCTGGCTTCGGGTGGAACGATATTTTTAGATGAAATCAACTCAATGCCTTTAATTCTTCAGGCTAAGCTCCTAAGAGTAATACAGGAAGGAACTGTTAGGCGACTGGGAGGTTCGGAGGAAGTAAAGGTTGATTCAAGAATAATCAGCGCTCTAAACATGGATCCATTTCAAGAGGTTAAAAAGGGTAAAATAAGGAATGATCTTCTGTACAGATTGGGAGTTGTCTTTATTAGAATACCTTCTCTTCGAGAAAGAATAGATGATATTGAAATGTTGACGGACTATTTTATCAAAATGAAATCAAGGAATTTGGGACTCGATGAGAAGCCTGTAAATAAGATGGTGTATTATCTTTTTATGAAGAATGAATGGGAAGGCAATGTCAGACAATTGGAGCATGTAATTGAATGTGCCATTGTAATGTCCAGATACAGCAATGAAATTAATGCTGAGCATCTTCCTGCTTATTTCCTCAAAACATCGACGTCATCAAAGAAGTCAAAAGAAGAGATAAGCTTGGTTCAGAATACCCTTCAGCATGAGATGGAAACCATAGAAAAGAATAGGATAATATTTGATCTGGAAAATTCAAATGGTAATATGACCGCTGCAGCAAAAACACTGGGAATTTCAAGGCAAAACCTTTACAAAAAGATGAAGAAATACGATATTAAAATAAGTGAATAATTTTTAAAAAAAGTTCAAATGGTTGACATTTGAGCTTTTTTTAATGGAGCAACAGCAACAGCTTGATTATTACCCATAGAAATACATGCATATTTGTGATATTGTGATAGTATGAAA
>NZ_CEZJXU010000444.1:0-2132 GCF_983023055.1 Dethiosulfatibacter sp.
TGACTACCTTGTAGGCAACTGCTTCATCTATGGAGTTAAGATCTTCTCTTTGGATATTTTCAATGAGGGCTATCTCTTCCTGGCTTCTATTGTCAATATCCCTTACTATTGAAGGAATATCTTTCAATCCTGCCTGTCTGGCTGCCCTCCATCTTCTTTCTCCAGCAATAAGCTCATAGTGCTTTCCTGATTTCTTAACTATTACAGGTTGGATTATTCCATGTCTTTCAATTGACTTTGAAAGCTCATCGATCTTTTCCTCGTCAAAATTCTTTCTTGGCTGAAGAGGATTGGACTTAATAAGGTCTATACCTATGTTTAATATGGAATTTTCGTCTATCTTGTCAAACTCCTCACTGATTAGAGCCGACAATCCCTTTCCAAGGGCTTTTCTCTTGCTTGCCATATGTCCCCCTTATATTCTGCCTAGAAATTCTTCCGCCAGATTCAAATAAGCTACCGCACCTTTTGACTTGGCGTCATATTCAACTATTGATTGTCCAAAACTCGGAGCCTCTGCCAGTCGTACATTTCTCGGTATTATGGATTTATAAACCTTGTTTTTAAAATACTTCTTTACTTCCTCTACAACTTGAATTGAAAGGTTTGTCCTTCCATCATACATATTGAGGACTATTCCCTCTATGTCAAGATGTGGATTAAGATTTCTCTTTACAAGTTTGACAGTGTTCACAAGCTGACTTACACCCTCAAGGGCGTAATACTCGCACTGTATGGGAATTATTACGCTGTCGGAGGCCGTTAGAGCATTGATGGTTAAAAGACCAAGGGATGGAGGACAGTCGATGAAAATGAAATCATAGTTCTTCTTTATCTTTCCAAGAAAGTTCTTAAGAGTGTTCTCCCTGTGTTCAGTCTTGGTCAGCTCTATTTCCGCACCGGCAAGGTCTATATTAGATGGAATGAGGTGAAGGTTTTCAACATCTGTTTCGACGATGGCATTTATTTCCCCTGAGTCGACCGAGTCAGTAAAAAGACAATCGTATATTGTAAATTCAACTTCGTTTTTGTCTATTCCAAAGCCGCTTGTTGAATTTCCCTGAGGATCAATATCCACAGATAATACCCGCTTGCCTTTCATTGCAAGGATTGCAGACAGATTTACATTTGTAGTAGTCTTGCCTACACCTCCCTTTTGATTGAAAACTGATATAACCTTTCCCATGTTTCACCTCTAAATCTTATTTTTAGGAATTTTTACCTTTAATTCTATATATTCGTCAAAATCGGTCTGTTCGAATTCAGCAGGTACACCTGATTTCTTTATTTCATTGAATGCATACTTTATAGTATTGACATATATCCTATAGTTGATGAAATTCTTTATAAGTCTCTTGTTCTTGACCTTTTTGTCGCTACATTTCTTTATTATATCATCAATTAGTTTTTCAGTCTCTTTTACAGTTAAATTATTTTTAATAATTTTATTTACCACGTTTTGCTGTAAATCTTCATCCTTAAGTTTAAGGAGCGCCCTTCCGTGTCTTTCACTAAGACTGTGGTCCACTAGGTTTGCTTTTACTACTTCTGGTAGCTTAAGAACCCTTAGCTTGTTTGCAACTGTAGACTGTGTTTTTCCAATCTTATCTGCAAGCTCTACCTGTGTTATTTTGAAAATATCCATTAAATTTCTGTATGATTCAGCTTCTTCTAGGAAATTAAGATCTTCCCTCTGAAGGTTTTCTATTAGGGCAATAGCTGCAGAAGTACTCTCATCAACATCAATGACAAGGGAAGGAATTTCCTCCATTCCTGCAATCTGAGCTGCACGGAACCTTCTCTCCCCTGCAATAATTTCATATTCCTCGTCGTTGTTCTTCTTAAGAGATATTGGCTGGATTATTCCATATGACTGTATTGAATATGTAAGTTCAATTAGTGCATCTTCCTGAAATACCTTTCTAGGCTGGTGTTTGTTAGGAACTATCATGTTCAAATTTATCATTTCTACTGATTTGAATTCCTGCATATTTTATCCTCCTATAATGGTTTCTTTGTAGGTTTTCCGGCTTTTCTTGGGTATTTGTCCGGAGTATCCCTGAATTTTTCTATTATTATTATGCTTCTTGATATGTCTGTTCCCGGAAGCTGATATTTTATCGTTTCCTTGA
>NZ_CEZJXU010000445.1:0-2126 GCF_983023055.1 Dethiosulfatibacter sp.
TTGAATATGTGAAAATAGAAAATTTAATAAATCCTATAGAGATATTACCAGAGACCGTTAATAAAAAAAGAAAGATTGAAATAATGAAAAGGGCTTATGTATCAGCCAAGAACTATGATGACATAATTTCACAGGTCACTGTAGGATTATCGGACTACAAGCAGAAGATTCTTATTGCAAATAGCGAGGGACTCCACAAGGAGGATACTAGAGTAAGGTCAAGGGTATCAATCCAGTCAATTGCTTCAAAGGATGGAGAGATGCAGACTGGTTACTTTGCACCTGGGGCTTCCAAGGGATTTGAATTCTTTGACAATCTTGATGTGGAATGGTACGGAAGGGAATCCTCGAGAATTGCAAAGACCATGATGAATGCAGAATATAGTCCAAGTGGCAAGATGCCTGTAATCATAGACAACGGCTTTGGCGGTGTAGTATTTCATGAAGCCTGTGGACATGGTCTTGAGGCGACCTCTGTTGCTAAAGGAAATTCTGTTTTTGCAGGAAAGCTTGGAGAGAAGGTTGCATCGGAGCTTGTGACTGCAGTAGATGATGGTACCCTCATGAATGAATGGGGTTCTGCAAATATTGATGATGAAGGAACTTCCACAAAAAAGAACATACTTATAGAAAATGGAATATTGAAAGGTTATATGATAGACAAACTAAATGGCAGAAGGATGGACATGGAAGCTACGGGATCTTCAAGAAGACAGTCCTATAAGTTTGCTCCAACTTCAAGAATGTCAAATACATTCATAGCCAATGGCAACTCTACCAAGGAGGCTATAATAGCCAATACGGAAAAGGGTTTGTACGCTAAATACATGGGTGGTGGTTCTGTGAATACTGCTACTGGAGAATTCAACTTTGCAGTAATGGAAGGATATATGATAGAGAATGGTAAAATCACTGATCCATTAAGGGGAGCTACTCTAATAGGTACTGGAATCGATGTTTTGCAAAAAATAGACATGGTTGGAAATAATCTAGCCCATGGACAGGGAATGTGTGGTTCGGTCAGCGGTAGCGTACCTGCCAATGTTGGGCAGCCCATCATTAGGATTTCAGAGCTTACTGTAGGTGGAAGGGATGGTGAAGACAATGCTTAGGAAGGATTTTTCTGGAAAGGTAATGAAATACGGAAAGTCAAAAGGGTTTACGGATATGGAAATATACTATTCCTCAGGCTCCAACCTTTCCATAAAGGTGTTTGAACAAAAAATTGATAACTATAGCCTGTCTCAGAGTGAAGGAGTTTCCTTCAGAGGACTGTACAACAATAAGATGGGATATTCATATACTGAAAAAATAGATGATACCTCTGTTAAGTTTTTGGTTGATGAGGCATTGGGAAATGCTGAAATCATAGATACAGACGACGAAGAGCAAATTTTCGGCGGAAGCAGCGAATATGTTAAGATAGACAACTATAATCCATCCCTTGAGGATGTGAAGGAAGAGGATAAGATAGCCTTGACCCTCAAAATGGAGGAAGAGGCTAAAAAACTAGATCCAAGGATTGAATCAATACAGTACTGTGTCTATGGAGACGGGTCGGATGAAATGAATCTTGAAAATTCCAAGGGACTTAACCTTGAGGACAGGTCAAATGCAGCTTTTGCATACATTGGCGTTGTGGCAAAGGAAAATGACGATATAAAAACAGGTTTTGGATACAAGGTTACTAATGACTTTTCTGAGCTTAATCCTGGAGAAATTGCTAAGGAGGCTGTTGAAGAGGCAATATCTATGCTTGGTGCTGAAACTGTAGAATCTGGAAACTACAAGGTTATATTGAGAAACAATGCAGCAGCTGACTTGATAGACGCTTTTTCAGGAATATTTTCAGCTGAAAGAGTGCAGAAGGACCTTTCTTTATTGAAGGGAAAACTTAACGAAAAGATAGCCATTGAAAAGCTTACCCTTGTGGATAATCCACATCTAAAGGATGGTTTTGCATCTTCTTCCTTTGATGGAGAAGGACACGCTACATTCAGAAAGAATATAATAGAAAATGGAGTTTTGAAGACATATATGCACAACCTGAAGACTGCGGAAAAGGATGGTGTTGAAAGTACAGGGAATGCCAGCAGAGGCTCCTACAAGGCTTCAATAGGAATATC
>NZ_CEZJXU010000446.1:0-168 GCF_983023055.1 Dethiosulfatibacter sp.
TTCATATTGTGCTCAATGATTATTATGGAAGTTCCTCCTTCTTTCAATTTCTTTAAAAGGTCCATAAATGCTTCAATTGCATCGAAACTCAATCCTGCACAAGGTTCATCAAGCATCAGAACTCCGGGATTCAAAGCCAGAGATCTTGCTATTCCAAGACTTTTCATA
>NZ_CEZJXU010000446.1:178-1111 GCF_983023055.1 Dethiosulfatibacter sp.
CTTCTATTCCTACTCTTTCAAGAAGCTCCATTGCCTTTTCGACATTTTTCTTCTTGTGGCTCAGTTTGAATATCTTCGACAAGCCTTTGTAATTATCCATTCCTAAAGCCAAAACCACATTATCAAGAACTGTAATATCCTTAAAGGGATGAGCTATCTGGAATGTTCTCACTATTCCTATTCTTGCTATTTCATGAGCCTTCAAGCCCTGTATTTCCTTCCCTTGATAAAAAACCTTTCCACCTGTAGGTTTATACACTCCACACAGTGTATTGAACAAAGTTGTCTTTCCCGCACCATTTGGACCTATCAGCGCCAGCGTTTCTCCCTTGTATAACTTGAATGAAACATCATTTACAGCTTTCAGTCCTCCAAAATGTTTTTTCAGATTTTGTATTTCTAAAATTACTTCTTTACTCATTTCTCGTCACCTCCTTCAATTTAAAGATATTCAGCTTGGAAGAAGTAATCTTTCTCCACAATATACTGTTATCTCCAAAAAGACCAGAAGGTTGAAACCTCATCATGATTACAAGAATGGCACCATATACGAGCATTCTGTAATCTGAAATGAACCTGAACACTTCAGGAGCAAGACCCAGTATAATAGCTCCAATGACTGCACCTCTTACTGTTCCCATACCGCCAACAACCAACATGGACATAATGCTTATTGAAACTATAAAAGCAAAATCGCTTGAATATATGAAAGACATATAGTGTGCATATACTGCTCCTGTAATTCCTGCTACCATTGTCCCAATTGTAAATGCAATAATTTTAAACTTATTGACATCTATTCCAAGAGATGATGCTGCTTCAGTATTATTTCTGATACCACACAAAGCCAACCCTATCCAGGATTTTTCCATTCTTTTTGAAAGGTATATTACTCCAACAATTAAAAGCAAAACTATTATTAAAAAATAGATG
>NZ_CEZJXU010000446.1:1121-2109 GCF_983023055.1 Dethiosulfatibacter sp.
ATTCCGAATGCTGCTCCAAGATATGGAACATATTGAAATACAGCAACAGCAACAAAATTTATTCCTATTGTTGTGATGGCAAGAAAGTCATCTCTTACCCTTAGACTTATAAATCCCAGTAAAATTCCGATAATTCCTGCAACCAGTCCAGCCGCCGGTATGGCTAGCCAAAAACTCAATCCAAGCTTTGTAGTAACTACTGCACTGGTATATGCTCCAATTCCAAAGAATGCAGCCTGTCCAAGACAGGGTTGTCCGGCATATCCCGTTATTATATTCAAACTCAACGCCAGCAGTACAAATATGCCAACATTTATTGCTACAACTATCTCATACATCAAGTCATTCCTCCTTCATATAATTTACGTTCTTCCACTATCCTAATTGGATGTTTTTTCTCCAAACAAGCCATTGGGCTTGATTAGTATAATTACTATCAAAACAATAAATGCGATTGCATCTTTAGGGAAAAACGATCCTATATATACTGCTGCATAAGTTTCAGACAGTCCTATTATCAAACCCGCAACAACAGTTCCAAGAGGATTACCAAGTCCTCCCAATACTATTATGGCCAGCATCTTGTATGCCGGTACATCTCCCATAGTCGGGAAAATAGAATGATACAAAATTGCAACCATTATCCCTGCTGCTGCTGCAAATCCATATCCAAGTAAAAAATTTGAAGCAACTACTTTTTTAGAATTTATTCCCATAGCTGTAGAAATATCCTGATCAAGTGCAGTTGCCTTCCATGCGAGACCAGCCCTGCTTTTGTTCAGCAAAAGCCATAGGAAAAGCAGAAGCAAGCATGTAAGAAGTAGTATAAGTATCCACACTCCACTGACTCTCAGACTATCAGTTTTTATACCGCTAAATGCAACTGGAATATTGTATTCCTTTATTTGAGGTCCGGCTATGAGCCTTATAAATTCCTGCACAAAAATAAAAAGTCCTATGCTGGCTATCAAGGGTACCAACGGCTGCT
>NZ_CEZJXU010000447.1:0-2095 GCF_983023055.1 Dethiosulfatibacter sp.
CCCCCTTTGTTAATGCTGAATTATAAAATGTCTATAATCCAACCCGCTAAGCTTCTTTTTTAGTTTACAAATTATTCTATTTATCTTCCCATCCACATAGTACTCTGTCATCAGGAACTCTATAGATGATTATCATTTCATTTAACTTGGTTAAAATATCTTCGTAATGTTTTAAATGCTTACTTATTTCAGTCTCTGTCCGATTCGGGCTATCCAACCATGATTCAGCTGCCTTCTCTCGTTTCAACAACGCTATATACTCTCTTTTATGAATCTCCATTCTCTGCACCAGCCTTTTTCCTGAACATAATCCTATGATGGATATTGCCTCCTAAGGAAGTTTCACAACTGTCACAATAGTCCATGTCGAATTCATCTGATTCTTCAGGTGGGCATAAGGGCATCATGCAGCTACTGCATATTGGGACATTGAATCTGTCATACCTGTTGTCTTTTGTCATTCTATCAACCACATAGGAATCCAGCACTCTGTAATTAGAACCACATGAAGCTAGTTCTTTTTGATACTTCAATTTCAACGGCTGCACATATATGTATCCATCCTCAGAAAAGGTCTTCAGCACCTTTTCCCAATATTCATTCTCTCTTTCTTCAAATCCATTCATCCTATTTCCTCACTTATCTTCTTTCATATATTTTTTCAAATACCTTTGCAACTGCCACTCCTGTTTTGGTAAGATCTGCATCAGGTTGAAATAATTTATTCCTGCTCATGATGAACATCTGTCTTTTCGATAACAATATTAGATTATCGATGCTTATATTAAATTTGTTTCTATCGGCAAAAATCACCACATTGCCATCTGGAATAGGTCCATTATGTGCTTCCCACACTAGATGATGTTTGCCCTTCCATTTACTTGGGAATGATGAAATCTTGACTTCAACATATCCATGTGAGTCTATTCTTTCTGTTCCAATAGACAAGTATCCTGCTTGATCAATGCCTTCACCACTAACAGAAACACAATACTTAAGCATATTCTCTTTGCTGTCCAAATAGTCTTTAGGCAAAGCACCTGTAACTCCACTTTGCAGCTTATGTCGTTTGTAATACCACTTTATTTGACTATACTCGTAGCTTGTCCCAAAAGTTTCATTGAGCAATGCAGTCATTAATGTCGGTCCACATCCCTTATGATTTTCAAGTATAAAATCGTTAATCTTTTTCGGGAATGAACTAGTCATACAACCCTTTCTTCTGCCCCTAGGGGTGTCACTTCTTAAGTTATAATTCCCTTTGTAGGATCTCATCTTAGCCACAGTAAACTGCAATCCGAATTTCTCATTTACAAGATTAACAAGTTCCTTTGTAGTGTTGCCCTTAGAATTTAATATTATAAATTCTTTAACTTCCTTCGAATACTTTGGAGGTCTGGCCATGTTAACCCTCTAACATCTTAGGAATTTCCAATTCAGAATCCATCCTGTCATCTTGCATTTTTTTAGCCTTGAGCACTAATGCCCCGTTTGCAATAATTCTCGAAGCTACATTGTTTACAGCGTTAGCCCTGTCAATTTCTTCCTGGAGCTGTGCACCTTTTAAATCTTCCTCGCTTAATCTTTCAAGCTGCGCAAACAAATGATTGTTTAAATCACCTAGTGTATTCTTCATCTCTTGTATTCACCTCATTTAATAAAATCTGTTACTGCTGCCAAGATAATTACCATACATCTCATATACTATGTCTCTTCCATTAAATCTAGTAATGTGTAGTCATATGCCCTTCGCCCATACCCTTCCTGGACCTTCTTGTTTCTCTTCAAAATCACCATTGCTCTTTTATGATTTTCGTTCAAGTAATGATCTATATGCTTGTCAGTATCAGCAATGAAATAACCAGCATGATTCGAGTAACTGCATATCGGTATTCCATCATCTCTTAGAGCTGAGATATACTGTCTTACAGATCTATCACTTATGCCACACTTTCTTTCTAGCTCTTTTCTAGAAGTGGAATTACCTTCACCATATTTAAGCAATTTATGTACTTCATTCTTTTTAGATTCCATAGGTACCCTCTTTACCATATTCTTATTTCGACTTTACCTTTAATCAATCAAACTCTTCATC
>NZ_CEZJXU010000448.1:0-2095 GCF_983023055.1 Dethiosulfatibacter sp.
ATGCCTTATCATCCTCAGAAGTCTGAGGTCCAGTTTTTTCATTACCACTCAATCCTTTCAGGATCAACAGGCTCGCTGTTTTCATAATAGTCTATGATCTTTCCGCTTCTCATTTTCAGCACCCTGTCCGCCATGGCTGCAACAGGAGAGTTGTGGGTGATGATGACAAGGGTCTTTTTATATTCAACATTTATTTTCTTAAGTATTTTAAGTATTGATATTCCTGTTTCAAAATCCAAAGCTCCAGTTGGCTCATCGCAAAGAAGTACCTCAGGCTTTTTGGAAACCGCTCTTGCTATGGCCACCCTCTGCTGCTCTCCACCACTCATTTGTGCTGGAAAATGATCTGCCCTTTCATTAAGATTAACAGCTTCAAGAACCTCGTCAATATCAAGAGTGTCCTTGCATATCTCAACTGCAAGTTCAACATTTTCTTTTGCTGTAAGATTTCCCATTAGATTGTAGAACTGGAAAATGAATCCCACTTCGTTCCTTCTATAGCTTGTTAGTTTCTTTTCATCGTAGTTTGTTATTTCCTCGTCCTTGAAGAATATTTTTCCGCTTGTAGGAGTATCCATTCCTCCTACTATGTTTAGAAGAGTACTTTTTCCTGATCCACTGGGACCAAGTATTACTACAAATTCCCCTTCATATATCTCAAAACTCAAGTCCCTTACCGCCTTGACGGTAACTTCTCCCATCTGGTAATGTTTGCTTAAATTTTCCACTTTTATCAGAACATTTTTCATAATTACCTCGTTTCCGTCAAAACCACTTTTGACATGCTTATTTTGATTTCCCCAGTCTTTTGATGAAATTATATGTCATTTTTGCTGTCATTCCCCATATAACATAATCACCGTACTGGTAGAATAGAACAGGATAGCTCATCTTTCTCCATTTATAGTTCCTGCCATTTGGGATCCTCTCAAAAGGAAATCCAGGCTTAAAATCCGGTCTATACGATACATTGTAGGTTTCCGGTTCGTTTTCGAGGAAAAAGTCAAGGGGCACTGTAAATATTTCCTCCACCTCAGCCCTGTTGATTGACAATGAATCATAATCTGTATTTAAAAGTCCTACAAAGGGATAGAGTATGAAATTGCTTGTGTTGGTAATATAATCAAGCTCTCCGATTATTTCAATCTTGTCTGCATCCACTCCTATTTCCTCGTGTGTCTCCCTTATAGCAGCCTCCATAAAGTCTTCTTCAACCTCTACTGTTCCACCTGGAAATGAAACTTCTCCAGGCTGCTTGATATTCATGGACCTCACCTCAAAAAGTATATGTAACTGTCCATCAATTTTCATCAAGGGAAGCAATACGGAATAAAACCTGTTTATCTCAAGGGGTTTTGATTTTCTATTTTCATATATGTCTCTGATTTTATCTATATTCAAAGTCATTCCTCCCTTTCTTGTTACTCTAATTATACAATATGTATTCATTATAATAAATGATTAAATGCAAATACGGAAACATTTATAGCTGTATATCCAATAGAAATTCATTATTCTTAATTATTTCTTAATCTTTCTTTAACTTTCGCTATACTATTGTGGTTTATGATATAATTATAGAAGAGTGAAGGTGAGTTTATGAAAAATATGAATATATTGATTTTAACGGCTCCATTCGGAAACGGTCACAAGATGGTTGCACAGTCCCTTAAACAAACGTTCAGCAAGAAGGGATGCAATGTTTTACTTTACGATATCTTTACGGAGTCCCATCCAATAATCACAAACAATATATCCAAGACCTATACCAGGATTTTCAATATGGGAAATACATATTCACATTTTTACTATGGCATTGAGAAAATATCAAAGACAAAGCTTATAAAGGTTTATGGAAGGTTCGGGTACAGCACCCTTAGGGATGTAATAATAAAATTTAATCCCGACATAATAGTCAACACTTTCCCTGTAATGTCTGCTTCTGAATATAAAAGGAAACTTGATGTCAACATACCTGTTATCAATGTCGTTACAGACTACTGCTGCCATAGGCTTTGGATCAACGAAAACCTTGACCGTATATATCTGGCAACAGATGACTTGAAGAAGACCCTTCAGGAAATGAACATTCCCA
>NZ_CEZJXU010000449.1:0-2076 GCF_983023055.1 Dethiosulfatibacter sp.
CTGGATAAGACCTTCCTGCCATGCCTGAAGAAGTACATTCGAATTTGGAAGCAATACGTCTATGGTTCCAAGTCCGCCTGTTCTAAGCATAGTAAGCATTTCCTCTAGGGATGTGAAGTAAACATGCTCAACCTTACAGTTGTACATTTCTTCAAATACCTTTGCAGAATAATCAGCATCAGAACCGTAACCCTTCCAGTTAAGCACTGTCAAAGTCTTCATTTCTTCAGTAGGCTCCTCCGCTGGTTCAACTGGCTCTTCAGTATCTGCAGGCTCAGTTGGTTCATCCTTCGGGGAACACCCAATAAACATAGTTCCCAACATTACAACAATAATCAGTAACGCAATAAACTTTTTCATAATTCTCCTCCTAGTTTTAGATCACAATTATAGTTGAGTCAATTCTTGTGATATAAAGTATATAGATGGTTCAACTGTATACTTTATATTGCACGAATAGTAACAAACCTTATTGCGAATTAAAACTTCCCTAATTTATTTTTAATGTCAGTAATAATCTGACATCAAAGACCTAATCCAAATTTCGTTTTACCTTCAAACTTATTATGAAATAAAACTCCCTTAATTTTATAAAATCCAACGACAAGCTAAGTTCATCATTAAATTCTCATCCTTTTTTCAACTTCTTCAAAAGTCGGCATACCTTCCTGTGCTCCGAATTTTTCTACAGAAATGCCGCTTGCATACTGGGCTGATTTCATTGCTTCTTCTATACCCATTCCATCGGCAAGGAATTTTACCAATGCTCCAGAAAAGGTGTCTCCTGCTCCAGTAGTGTCCACTACATTAACATCGTCTATTATCGGTATATTTACTATGTCGCTTCCGTTAAAATATGATGCGCCATTTTCTCCAAGCGTAACTATAATCTTTCCAGGATATTTTCTAAGTATTTCTTCTATATCTTCCTCACCTTCAAACATAAGGACTGCTTCATGTTCGTTCGGAGTGATATAGTCAGACATTTCTATTGATTCAGGACTGATTTTATCAATGGGAGCTGGATTTATAATAACTCTTATATCATTGTCATGACACAAATTCACTACATATTCCACAGTTTCCATAGGTATCTCGTACTGCATAAGAACAAATTCCGATCCAAGGATTTCATCCTTTACGCTTTCAATATATTCTGTATCGACACAATCATTAGCACCCTTCACCACTATTATGCTGTTATCATTTTCAGCTACAGTTATGCTAGCAACTCCTGTAGCAATACTCTCAACTTTTTTGACATTTTCAGTGTCCACACCATTGTCTCTGAGGTTTTTAATCATGATATCGCCATAAACATCATCACCTACACATCCAAACATTTTAACATTACCGCCAAGTCTTGCTATTGCGACTGCCTGATTGGCACCTTTTCCTCCTGGATGGATGGAAAAGCCATCTCCAAATATAGTCTCTCCCTTCACGGGTCTTTTCTGTGCTTCAACTACCAGGTCTACATTAATACTCCCTATAACAGATATGCGCTTCATAATCTACACCTCTTCTATTTTGTAGTGTCCCTATTCACAAGTTTTACAGGTAATACTATATCCTTGTTTATATATTTTTTATCATTTATTATGTCTACTATTACATCGACTGCAAGTTTTCCAAGAGTATCAATAGGTTGGGCTATGGTTGTCAATCCAGGCGTCAACAACTCACTAAACATTATATCGTCATATCCTACCAGCTGAAGGTCATCAGGTATTTTTATATTCCTTTCAAAAGCCTGTTTTACAACCGCATATGCTATGAGATCGTTTCCAGTAAATATTCCATCAATATCCTCATGATTGTCAAACAACTCAATTGCGGCCTTTCTTCCAGATTCATAATCATATTCACTGAAAATTAGAACTGATTTTATGCCTGTTTTGTCCACGGCATCCAAAAAACCATCGATACGTTCATTCTTGTCTTTATGAAGTTTACGCTTTCCTATGTATGCTATATTCTTGCATCCTTTTTCAACAAGCTCCTTTCCCGCCATTAAGCCGCCTTCATAATGATTGCTCCTTATGATTGGATGGCTATTGTAAATATCCACGCCGT
>NZ_CEZJXU010000450.1:0-2058 GCF_983023055.1 Dethiosulfatibacter sp.
AGCAAGATTCAACGAGGCGGACAGGACTCCGGAGGATGCGGCTAGAATGCTTGGAGCAAGCTATCCAAGAGTATTCAAGGATGTATTGTTTCCAATGCTTGTACCCGGAATAATGTCCGGGGGGCTCATGTCATTCATGGTATGCTTCAATGCCTTTGCAATGCAATATTTCCTGGCACCTTTCGGGGTAAGGACACTTCCTATGGAAATCTTCACCCTTATAAGGGTAGGGTACAAACCGGATATGAATGCACTTGCCAGCATAATCATGGTAATTACAATAGTACTGGTACTGCTGCTTAACAAGCTGGGATACTCGGCAAACAGATTAATGAAGTCAAAGTAAGGGGAATACAGTGAATAATTTAATTATAAAAAATCTAAATAAATCATTCGGCACCAATCAGGTGCTGTATGACATAAACTTCGAAGTAAAGAACGGAGATTTCGTGTCCCTCCTGGGACCTTCAGGATGTGGTAAGACAACGATTCTGAGGATTATAAACGGACTTGAAACCGCAGACACAGGATCGGTTATTGTCGATGGAAAAGACATTACAAGGGTGCCGGTGGAAAAAAGAAACATTGGCATGGTTTTTCAAAACTATGCATTGTTCCCAACAATGTCTGTAGCAAAAAATATCGGCTACGGTCTTAATATCAGAAAGAAGAGCAAGGAAGAAATAGATGAAAAGGTTAACTGGGCACTTAAACTTGTAAAGCTTGAAGGTATGGAAGACAGAAAAATAACAAAGCTTTCGGGAGGCCAGCAGCAGAGGATAGCTCTTGCCAGAGCATTGGTAATTGAACCTTCCATATTGTTGCTTGACGAGCCCTTATCTGCTCTCGATAGGAAGATAAGAGCGGAGATGCAGTATGAACTTAGAAATATTCAGCAAAAAATAGGGATAACGACAATATTTGTAACCCATGACCAGGAAGAAGCTCTTACAATGTCAGATAAGATAATACTAATGAACGAGGGTGTAATAGAGCAGGAATCTGATCCTATCAACCTTTATAATTATCCGAATTCAATATTTGCATCTGATTTTCTTGGAAAGGCTAACATATTGAAAGGAAAGCTAGTTGAAAGGGATGGACGATGGGCAGTTGAAGGAAACGGTTGGATCGTAGGAGTAAACTATAAAGATGGCAAGGCTGGAGATAATGTAAGTGTTGCCGTCAGAGGAGAACACTTCAATATAGAGACTAAGGAATTTGAAGGGTCTCAAAAGTTTGAAATCACAAACAAGGTATTCACCGGGTCGGTATGCAAGCTTCTTGGAAATATGGGCAAGGATGAAATTGAAATATCCATAATAAGCCTTGATGCTGAAAAATATCAGGTCGGAGATATTGCTCATGTAATGCCAACTTTGGAAACAACACTTTATTTTCAATAGCCAAATGACTTAGAATAAAATGATTATATTATATATACGAGGTGAAATATGTATCAGATACCATGCAATAAATACTGGAACACCTGGAGCTCAAAAAGCCCTACAATAATGGAGTTTCTGCCTGCAGAGTTTTATATTTCCATAGGGGCAAACTCCTATGCTGAAAATGGAGAATACACAAACTTCCCGTTCACGAAAAAAATAAAACTTTTTGAACATCACAAGGATGGAAACTACTGCAGACTGCAGGTTGAACACGGTGGAACAGTTCTTGAAATAGAATATGTAAAATCAGACGATTACACTGTCACAGGAAAAATAAGGACCTTGAAATTCGGGGAATGGGGACTTAGATTCCAGACTCTCATATCCTTTGGATTTGAAAACGAAGGAAAAATTGGTAATGAAAAAGGAAAAGTTGAGGAAAAAGATGGAAGTTTTTACGCCTCAAAGAGAAGCTATGAAATAGCATTGGCTCTAAAGGATACTCCAATCAGGGAATGCTATACAGACTCAAGGGATACACTTGGAAAGGCAATAGAGGATATGGGTTACTATACTCCAATGCCAGAGTCAGATGAAATTAGTTGGTATAGTACGATGTACAACCTTGAGGAAACACCTGAAATAGTATTTTCTGTATGTGTTTCAA
>NZ_CEZJXU010000451.1:0-207 GCF_983023055.1 Dethiosulfatibacter sp.
GTATACCGCCATGCAGTACATTTTTAAAACCCGAAAGATGCGACTGTGGTTCCCATTCTGCAACGATATAATCGCCATCTTCAAAAAAGTCCATTCTTAAACCATTGACATTATGTGGAGAGCAGCCAAAACAATTGCCATTATCGCCATTTATAAAAGGGTTGATTATCTTTTTCATATGTTATTTATTTTATTGTAATATCAATG
>NZ_CEZJXU010000451.1:217-2049 GCF_983023055.1 Dethiosulfatibacter sp.
GCCCGGCTCCTGACCTAAAAACTGATTGCAAGGCATTCCCAGTACTACCAATCCCTGATCCTTATATTTCTTATATAAGATCTCCAATCCCTCGTACTGTGGTGTTAGTCCGCACTTACTGGCTGCGTTGACCACAATAACAACTTTACCATTAAACAATGGTTCGTGAAGAAATAATTTAAATAGCTGATAGTCAGCGAAATGAATGCGCAAAAACATAAGAAATCCCCCTGAAAATCAATATCTTAGTAGTCGTTTCGATACAATTATTAAGCATGATTATCAAGGGGAAATTCACTAGCAAATATCATATAAAAAACATCTTGAACAAAATGTGCAAGGTGAATAAATGGCAATATTATTTTATGCCAAAAATTCTAATCTTATTTTTAAGTATTAAGGATCGAATTAATTTTCTTCAACTAGAGCGATATAGTGATTCATGTGAGCAACATTATCGCAATCAATTTGAGAAGGAGTTTGATTTTCTTCATTTCAACAAGGAACTGATCTTAGAGTATTCAAGTAACAAATGTATTCTTGCTTTTGATCCCAGCTATGTTAGTAAATCAGGAAAATTAACACCTGGAGTGGGGTATTTCTGGTCTGGCTGTGCTGGAAAAAGTAAATGGGGACTAGAAATTGGAGGTATAGGTGTTATTGATCAATACAACCATACTGCTTTTCATTTGGAAGCAGTTCAAACCCCAAGTAAATTAGAGGATAAAAGCTTATTGGATCATTATGGACAGATACTTATTGCGAGAAAAGATAGTCTGTTTGAAATATCTAAATATTTGGCAGTTGATGCTTATTTCTCAAAAGAACCTTTTGTAAGCAGTATGTGTAATCAAGAGTTTGAGCTGATTAGTAGATTACGAAATGATGCTAATTTAAGATATCTCTACAAGGGAGAGAAAAGAGAAGGAAGAGGTAGACCAAAGAAATATGACGGTAAGATATATTACAAAACCTTAAGCAAGGAATATTTTAAAAATATTGAAACAACAGATGATCAGAAAGTATATCAAGCTGTAGTTAATTCAAAATCCCTTAAGAGAGATATCAATTTGGTAATTGTTTATACTCGAAAAAAAGATAAGTGGACTCATAAATTGTATTTTTCTACTGATTTAAAGTTAACGGGACATCAGGTTTTAAAGTATTATCGATCAAGATTTCAAATTGAATTTATATATCGAGACGGAAAACAGCATACAGGATTGAATGATTGTCAAGCCAGAAGTAAAAACAAATTGCATTTCCATTTTAATACATCATTAACGGCTGTCAATTTAGCTAAAACAGCACATTGGCTAAAAACTCCAAAAGAAGAACGAGGAGCGTTTTCAATGACAAGCGTAAAGACTATGTATCACAATCAGTTATTGCTAGATAGATTTTTAGAGATGTTCGCAATTAACCCTAACAGTAAGAAAAATAAAAACAGAATTAGGCAGCTCACTAAATTCGGAGTTATAGCTGCCTAAAACGTAACGAAGTATTGAAGTTATGTAATAATCAAATTATCAACCGCAAAGAACAGAACGAACACAAAGTCAATTTACATTTTTACTTCGTGTTTATAAAGCTTTGTTATTTCCTTATTAATACACATGGGTACTATGCCGATTATTTTTCGTTGTGTTTTTGGTGCACTTGGCGGTTAAATTATTTTTAAAAGAAAGGTATCAATAAACACAAAAATGATTTGTGACATTATATTGTTCCAGGAACTCTATTCGACATAGAGCAAAAAAAAGATCTGTATAGCCCCTGTTTGGTGCCTATTTGTCACCGGTACCAGACTGGCTTTTTCTACTAATTAGAGG
>NZ_CEZJXU010000452.1:0-2047 GCF_983023055.1 Dethiosulfatibacter sp.
ACATTGACCGATACTCTCACTTCCTTCTGTTTGCGGAATCCATATTTTCATTTTTTCACTATCTCTTCTAGTATCAATATGAGCAAATACATCTCCAAGCAACGCGGTCAAAGTAACACATTCTTTCGACACTGAAAACTTCTTGCCTATATTAAGCGATTCTTCACTCGTAGGCTGAAGAACCCTCGCATCATAGCCTCTGGTTTTTAACATCGCTTGCGTTAAATAACTATACGGATATAAATAAGGTATGTACATTGGTATTTCTTCTCGTTCAATTATTTTGTTATCATTCACTTCATTCTCGGCACCATCTAACTCTACATCAATACATTTATTATCATTTTCTAAACTATCGATAAACGCTTCTAACCTCGTCATAACGCCAACTGCCGAAGAATGTTCATCGACTTCTATATGCAAATACGGTTTACCTTGCATTTCTTCTTTAAAATAATGGCTAATAATCGCATCCGGTCCACAACCGTGATTCGTAAGATATATTGCATATAAATTTTTAGAATTCTTAATAATTTTCGCACCAGATATAATATGTTGCCCAAATGGCCAATACATATTGGGGTAATCTTCAGATAAATCATAGCTATGCGCTGGAAGATTTGATAAAGTAAGCACTTTATGTCCCATCTCAATCAACCTTTTAGGAATTCCCATATTCAGTTCTTTGTCCGCAACACCATAAGCCCTGGTTACAATGACAAACACCTTTTCATCAGCTTTAAGATTATCAATAACTTCTTCACCTAACTTTTCTACTCCGGTTTCATATTTTTTCAGTGCTTGCATGCCTTTGGCCAATGCCACAGTAGTCTGGACGCTATTTTTTCCAACTTGTTTTCCCAAATCCATCAAAGTCCGCATCATATATTTTTTCCCAAACTTAAATGATAATGCCGGGGATAACAATTTTATTCCTTTTGATTCTAAATCCATAACGCTTGATATCACCTGTGGAACAGTTTGCATATACACGCAAGCGTAATCTTCTCTAGTTCGAGATACCGGATGCTTCATAGTGTATAAACTCGGTAAAAATATATAATCAACGCCCTTATCTATCAAGGCTGCAACATGCCCATTAATAAGCTTTATCGGATAACAAGTTTCATCCAAAGAAAATTCCTGACTAAACTCAATAATTTTGTTGTCCGTCTCATCGGACAACACCACATTGAATCCCAACTCTTTAAAATACACGTTGAACATAGGAAATAATTTATGCAAGAACAGCACGCGTGGTATACCCACTGTAAGTTTGCTCTCATCCACTTCTCCAGAATATCCCTTCAAAAACATCTTATCTATTTCAGCTTCAATATTCCTTATTTCACTTCTTTCTACATTTTCTTTCCTTTTCTGTTGTACTTCCTCTTTTGCCAATATTGCCGCACCATACGCTCCCGTTATACTAAAATACGGCGGCACTACTATTTCCTTACCAAGAACTGCTCTAAAAGCATTGACTACAGCCTGGTTGTGAGCAATTCCACCTTGTAGGAAGATTTTATTTCCTATAGGTTTTTTTCCAACTACTCTATTCAAATAATTATTGACAATAGAATAGCTGAGTCCAGCAGTAATATTTTCTTTGCTTTGACCTTCTGCTATTGCCTTTGAAATATTTCCTTCTATAAAAACAGTACATCTACTACCCAGCTCTGAAGGTTCTTGTCCTTTCAAAGCAATATATTCATACTCTTCTATTGGAATATCTAATTTTATTGCCTGCTCTTCAATAAAAGAACCTGTTCCAGCTGCGCAAATTTTATTCATTTCAAAATCTACAACTCGACCATCTTCAATACTAATATATTTTGAATCTTGACCCCCAATCTCAAAAATTGTATCTACATTGCAATCCAATTCAACAGCACCCTTAGCCTGGGCAGTAATTTCGTTTACAATTAAATTCGCTTTATAAATTTTACCTATCAAATTTCTTCCAGAACCAGTTGTCCCTATGCTAGCGATATTCAATCTCCCGCCAAACTCAGACTTGATCGATTGAAGCCCATCATCAGATGCC
>NZ_CEZJXU010000453.1:0-2033 GCF_983023055.1 Dethiosulfatibacter sp.
TATATTATATTTGGGAAGTTCCTTCAAGTAGGCACTTTTTTGTAAGTCAACTTAGCTTTTCGTCAATTCACTAAAAAAAACACTTCTACATAGACAATAAAATAGACCCTATAAAACAGGATCGGTTAGTTTTAAGAGAAAGGTCTCTTTTTTCAACTGTCTATCTTACAGTGTCCATTTTATTATATCTATAAGAAAAATCTCAAAAATCAAAGACAGAGGAAACTTTTATCCTCTGTCTTTTAACTTAATCTATTATATTAACATCCATAATATCACTGGAGCCCTGAACGAATGCAAAGCATTCAGTACTCAGATTTCTCAGATGGACTTTTTTTCCAACATTTTTAAACTTTTCAGTCACATTGTTTATAGCCTCGATTGCCGAATGGTCAAATATTCTTGCATGATTGAAATCTATAATTACATCCTTTGCGTCAACTGTCGTATCAACAGAATCAATAAAGGTTCTTACAGACCCGAAAAATAAAGCTCCTCTAAGAGAATAAACTTTTGAATCTCCTTCCATTGCCTTGAATATATCTATCCTTTTTCCCTTTTCCCATGAAAACACAAGTGATGCTACAATAACACCTGCTATAACCGCTATTGCCAAATCATATATGACAGTTAAAGAAGAAACAAGAACAATGATAATCAGATCGCTTTTAGGTATACTTTTAGCTATCCTGAAGCTTGTCCACTCAAAAGTTGAAATAGCCACTACAAACATAACTCCTACAAGTACCGCTATTGGAATTATTTCTATTAATGCTGAACCAAAAAGTATGAATCCCAAAAGAAATAATGCCGCTGAAATTCCAGAAAGTCTTTCCTTTGCACCAGACTCCACATTTATCATGCTTTGTCCTATCATTGCACAGCCACCCATTCCTCCAAAGAAACCTGTTACAAGATTTGCCAATCCCTGTCCTAAACATTCTCTGTTGCCGCTTCCCTTGTTTTCTATTATTTCATCAACAAGAGTAAGTGTCATAAGTGATTCTATAAGACCTATAATGGCAAATATTATTGAATGTGGAAGAATAATTTTCAATGTTTCCATATTTAGTGGAACCATTGGTAGTCTGAATTTTGGTAATCCACCGCCTACAGAAGCAATATCTCCAACAGATTTTGTTTCGATTCCAAGTACTCCTACCATTACTGTGACTGTAATAATAGCCAACAAAGGTGCCGGTATACCTTTTACAAACTTTGACCCTATATATATTACAGCTACAGTCAATGCTACCAATCCTGCCATTGTCCACAAACTATTTCCAGTCATCCACACTAGCATTCCATTTGTATTTTCAACCTTAAAGTTATCGAGTTGTGCAAGAAAAATCACAATTGCCAACCCATTTACAAAACCAAGCATTACAGAATGAGGTATCATCCTCACCAATTGTCCCAGTTTAAGCAACCCTATAATAATTTGAATAATTCCCATCAGCACAACTGCTGCAAATAAATATTCAACTCCATATTGGGAAACAAGATGAATCATAACTACTGCAAGTCCTCCTGTGGCACCTGAAATCATTCCAGGTCTTCCTCCGAATATGGATGTTATTAATCCTACTATAAAAGCTGCATAGAGGCCCACTAAAGGATCCACTCCTGCCACAAAGGCAAAAGCTATTGCTTCAGGTACAAGAGCAAGGGCCACCGTAAGTCCAGCTAAAATTTCAATTTTCATTTTGATAAAGTTCCATGTGTTACTTTTTATTTTTTTTGTTGTCATTAATTCTCCTTAAACATTAATCTCAGGCATTCACAAAATGCCTCAGATCCATAACTGGATTCTATTTAGTTTTAAACCAGAATTGTTATATTAACACAGAACAACCTTAAAGTCTACATTTTTCGGCCATTTTTCAACCATTTCAGTTTATTTGCACAGGATAACCTTTTCATGCGTTGGACTATACTATCAGGATTATTCCAGAGTTTTCATATCACAACTTCTGCTAAACAATCAAACCCATATCCTCTCATTTAGTTACTACTAAATTTATTAAATAAAT
>NZ_CEZJXU010000454.1:0-2028 GCF_983023055.1 Dethiosulfatibacter sp.
AACAGAAGCTCTCTTTAACAGACCTTCCTTCACAGACTCAAAAAGATACAAATACAAAAATGGCAACACCACATTGGGACGAAAGAATCTGCACTTACCCATGCCTCTAAAACTTTTTCCATTATAGTACACCTTCTTGCCATGAGTAACTGTAATAATCGCTTGAAATCATATAACAACTGACAATATGTCCATTCACTCCTCGTTGATTCGCCAAGCCTTTGAAACGATATTTCAAAAGCGTTAGAAAAGTATTGAATAAATAACCCATATACCTTATTCTGTAATAAAACACAACAAGAACCGCAAACTACCACAATAGAGGTGTAAATTGAAAAAAGGTACAAACACTAAAAAAGATACGGGTATGGTTTTTGCCGTTACCCTTGCATCAATAATAGGCTGCATACTGTTTGAAATTTCCCTGTTCTACGGATTTTTAATTGCAATAACATTTTCATATAATTTGTTCAGACAAAGAGGATTTTCTTCAATCTCTCTTTTGTCCATGATGAAGTTTGGATTGTGGGATTGCAGGATGTTGTACGTACTTATTCTGCTCATTGGAGCCACCATGTCCATATGGTTGTCATCGGGCACCGTACCAGCAATGATTTACTACGGACTTAACTATATGCAGGGAGTAAACTTTTTATTCGCGGCCTTTGTCATAACTTCCATCATTTCAGTTTTCATGGGAACTGCTGTAGGCACTATAAGCACAATAGGTCTTGCTCTTCTGGGCATAGGCAAGGGATTTGAAATACCACCCCACATACTCCTGGGAACAATAATCTCGGGAGCATACATAGCAGACAAAGTGTCTCCAATTTCTGGTCTTCTCAACCTTACATTGACAACGACAAATACAACCTATAGAAATACCACGAAGAGAATGATGGTTACCTTTATACCCATATATATTATATCAGCAATGTTTTACTATATTCTGGGAATGGGATATGATGCCACTGTGGACAGCTCGAATCTGTACATGTTCCAACAAGCAATCAAGGAAGGGTTCTATATTTCTCCATACCTGCTGCTTCTGCCTATGATTGTACTGGTCCTTTCATTTTCAGGAGTGGATACCATAAGAGCTATTTCAGCAGGACTTATAGGTGGAATCATAGTAAGCTTCTCTTTGCAGGGCATGGATATTGTAGGAATTATAAAAGCTATTTTCTTAGGATACAAAGGAACTACCCCTACAGCTGAACTCAATGAGATACTCATAAGCGGAGGCATCGTATCCATGATTGAAGTCATTCTAATAGTCATGGGAGCCATTGCTCTCAGCAGCCTCTTCGAGGGAACAGGAATCATAAAGCCTGTAATAGACAGTGTAATGTCAAATGTTAAAACCAAGGGCAACCTCATATTCAAGACTGGAATGATCAGTGGAATGCTGACTGTAATAACCTGCGACCAGACCGTTGGCATAGTAATTCCTGGACGACGTCTCAAGGACAAATATCATGAGCTTGATGTGGACAACACGCTTCTCGCCCGAACCATATCAGATACAGGAACCATAATCGCACCTCTCATGCCATGGAATGTAAACGGACTCATAATATTCATCATTACAGGAATTACAGTTTTACATAGCGCTCCCTATGCCGTGCTCTGCTATATTTCACCTATAGTAACCTTTATTGTATCCCGATTCATACGATAATTAGAATACAACTTTCTTCATATTCCTTGCCTTCTTTTTTTCATAAATCTTCTGATATTATCCTTAAAGGCATATAAAAAGACTAGGTCCAGTGCAATAAAAAGAAGGATATATTCCCTGGTATAATCCGCCATAATCAATACCATAGGCAGAAGAAGAAAAGCACCCAGAATATCAATATTTCGATCCTTAACAAATATAAACATGATACAAAAGATAACAAAAATATAAATCAACGTCATAGGATCATATATCAGCAATACCCCCAATGCCGTGGAAAGCCCTTTCCCACCTTTAAACTGCAATTGAAAAGGAAATATATGTCCAATGATTACAGCAAATATGCA
>NZ_CEZJXU010000455.1:0-2025 GCF_983023055.1 Dethiosulfatibacter sp.
AAAACAATACATACTTCTGTTCCGGATTCAGTGTACTTATAGAATTAATAAAATTATCAGCAATCTTATCCGAATATCTGCTGTAATTTATTGGTCTAAATAGAACCTTCAAACCACTGTCCGCTAGAAGCGAATACTTCTCCATATCGTAGTCTATTCCAACCAGAAGAAGTTTTGATGAAACAGCGTTGTTCACATTAATTATTCCCATACCGTCTATATCAAGATATTTCACCGCATTAGTATAAATCATATCTTCATATAACCCATCTAGAACTATATAATTATACTCGTCTTCATAAATGGTATAGAAATCCTTGTCATATCTGTTTTTTAGTCCATTATACACAAAGTCAAATGTTTCATTATCATGGAGCTTCACTATCAAGTCAAACTTATCAATGATGCCTTCTTCCATATCCATCTTTATTGATTCAGGAAGTCGGCTAAATTTTTCATAATCCTTTTCCATGTCTCCGGCTACATCGGCTGACAATCTTCGTCCATCCTCAATCATAGAATACAGAGATTCTTCATTTAATGAAACATATCCTGCTCCAAGTTCATTAAAGAAGCCAAGCCAGTATTCAAGATCTTTATCTGAATCATCTGCCAGTTTTTCCATCTCGTCCAGATCAAGAATATAATTATATTCTTTTAAGTTATTTTCTATATTGAATCTTTTGTACAAAGCACTAAAAGAAAACAATAAACTTATTACAACAGTTAATACCAATATTTTTTTAAATTTCATAATTCTGCTCCTATTTCTAAAATGCGCTAAATAATTATATCAGAATTGCCCCCATCTTTCTATGTAAATATACAAAATATTATTGCTTATTTCCTCGTGCTGACTTAAAATAATAAATATCCTACAAGAGAGGTGAAATTTTGAAAAAGAAAGCAGTAGTAATTATTATAACAATGATTCTATTATTGTCCTTAGGTATTTTTGTTTCCGAAGCAGCACTTAACGACGATGACCCTTTGATTTCCCTGAGTTATCTCAACATGGTCATTGATGAACTAAAAGATTCATTTAGCCAGGACATTCTGGACCAGGATGATGCAATCAGTTTAGTAAAAGAAGATATGGACAAGGCCAAAACAGATATAGAAGACCTAAATACCGAAATTGAAACACTAACAAATTCTATTGACGAAAATAACGACTCTACAACATCACCTTCTGAAAGTCTTGTAATTGTAGAATTATTTGCTACAGAAGATCTAATGAACAATTCAGGTAAATCAGAAACAGATACAGGCACAAACAGGATCCATATAGGCACCAACCTCATAGGAGATGCAGGAACAGAAATAATTCTTAGATACAGTTCAAGCTCTACAAATGCAATAACTAGCGACCTTGGTGGACTGTCTGATATCACAGCCGGTGTTGACTTGGCTAATGGGGAAGCCATCCCTAAAAATCATTTGCTTATTATTCCCCGTTCAGACGGAAGAGGGGTTAGTGTAAATGAATATGCCATATTTATGGTAAGAGGTTCTTATACAGTCAATTAAAGTAAATAATTCTTTGTAGATAAACCTTATCATTTGCCATATATCATTTCAACCCTCACTGTTACCAACATAAAGGAGCTTCTCTCTGCTGGATATTATATTCCAGTTGCGAGAAGCTTCTTTGTTTTAATATAAAACATTGAAAACATCTTAATAAAGTCACGATTATTTTTCCTCAGCAACTTTAAAAGCTTCTGGTATGAACTCTATAATATTGACAGCCGACAATCCGTATTCGCCATATTTTTCTCCTGCCATGTCACCTGCAAGTCCGTGAAGGTATACACCTAGCTTTGCTGACTCCATCAAATCAAAACCCTGACCAAGCAACGATCCTATTATTCCAGTAAGAACGTCTCCGCTTCCTGCAGTAGCCATTCCAGGGTTTCCCGTTTCATTTACATAAACTTCAGTTCCATTTGAAACAACAGTTTTATGTCCCTTTAATACAGTCACTACACCGTATTTTAAAGAAAACTCTCTGGCAACATCAAT
>NZ_CEZJXU010000456.1:0-2010 GCF_983023055.1 Dethiosulfatibacter sp.
GTTTAGATATTAAACTTAAATTACTTGGTATTGTAATCCTATAATACCGTTTTTTGCAGCATAGCTGCCTTGTATTAGGTAAATAAAATTTAAATATTAAATATGTTATATATAAAAGTGAAGGAAGTTCTGACAACAATTATTTATTGAACAGAATTGATTAGTTCAATCAGGAAGTTCTCTTTACATTATAAAAATGAGGGTATATAATTTATATATACCTTCATTTTTTAAAAACTCAGAAAAGCTAAATATGAAATGCCTACTTTATAACCACTACTTTATAAACCCTTACGTTGTAACCCTACTATAATAACCTCTACTTTAAAATACCACTCAAAAAACTTGCTATAATATCCTAATTCTAATACAGAAAATACTTACAAGTATATTGACCATTCAAATTCGCTTCCCAGCGGGTGTATAAATTTCCATATAAGGAGAATGGTATGAAAAGAGGATTGAGAACATCGGCCCTCATCGTGGCGGACATAGTCCTTTTGGTAATTTCCATATATGTTTCGTTCATGTTGAGATATGGCGGAGAGGTACCTGCTATTTACGGAGCGACCCTTAGAAAGCTGATAGTCAGCATAATATTCATAAAACTCATAATTCTATACTTTTTCAAACTATACAAGAGCCTCTGGGCATATGCATCCATTGAGGAGCTTATAGAGATAGTGGAAGGGGTGTTTTTGGCAAACGCTGCTTTCATAGTATTTATGTTTTTCATAGAGATAAACATTCCAAGGAGCGTATTCGTACTCATTGCCGTATTTGACACGATTTTCCTGGGTGGGACAAGGTTGAGCTACAGGATTTATAGAAGATACAGAACCTATGGCAATATCTTCAGCAAGGAAAAGAAAAAGAGGATAATGATTATTGGAGGAGGAGTTGCGGGTACAATGACCATCAGAGAGCTAAGGAGCAGAAGCTACGAACTGGGAGAGCCCGTAGTCATTATTGACGATGATCCCTGTAAGAAGGGGAAAACCGTAAACAACATACCCGTTGCGGGAAACAGACACGACATTATAGGCATAGCGGAACACAAAGACATAGACGAAATAATCATAGCCATGCCTTCCGCTTCAAAGGGAGAAATAAAGAATATAATTGAAGAATGTAAAAAGACTAACTGCAAGCTTTTAATACTTCCTGGAGTATACCAAATAATAAATGGAAAGGTGAATATTTCAAATATCAGGGAAGTGCAGATTGAGGATCTTCTGGGAAGGGAAGAGATAAAGCTCGATACCGAACACATAAATGAATTCATCAGAAATAAAAGAGTTATGGTTACGGGAGGAGCTGGATCAATAGGCTTTGAGATTGCAAAACAGGTAGCAAAATATAATCCAAGCAAGCTTATCCTTGTTGATATTAATGAAAACGGACTCTATGATGTACAACATGAGCTAAACTGGCACTACAACAGGGAAAAACCCACCCTTGACTTTGTTGCAAAGATAGGGTCAATAAGGGATGAAGAAAGGCTGAATTACCTTTTCAACAAATACAGGCCTGAAATTGTATTCCATGCGGCGGCCCACAAGCATGTGCCCATGATGGAAGAAAATCCCCATGAGGCGATCAAGAACAATATATTCGGCACCCTTAACCTTGTGAAGACTGCAGACAAATACAAGGTGGAAAAATTCGTTCAAATATCGACGGACAAGGCAGTGAATCCCACAAATGTAATGGGTGTGACAAAGAGGGTATGTGAACTGATCATAAGGACATACGATGCAGGGAGTGATACGGAATTTGCCGCAGTGCGCTTTGGCAACGTACTTGGAAGCAACGGAAGTGTAATCCCCCTGTTCAAGAAGCAAATAGAGAAAGGCGGGCCTGTAACGGTGACCCATTCCGAGATAATTAGGTACTTCATGACAATACCGGAAGCTTCCCAGCTGGTGCTCCAGGCAGGAGCAATGGCGGAAGGCGGAGAGATATTCGTTCTGGACATGGGAGAGCCTGTAAAGATACTTACCCTTGCAG
>NZ_CEZJXU010000457.1:0-2010 GCF_983023055.1 Dethiosulfatibacter sp.
ACACTATAGAGTGATCAAATCTTTCTTCAAATATAGCCTTCAATGGCCTAACAAGATCAGGATGAACCCTTACTTTAACTTCTTTAACAAATTCACCTTTTTTCGCTACTTCTTTCACCGGCAAAGGAATTCGTCTGGTGATAGCTGGATAATCAACTTCAACCCAATCTAATGGAGCATCTTTACTCCGCTGCATTAGAGATATTCCATCTCTCTTCATAGCCATAAGTTTTTTGATATACTTAGTGTTCTCAATAGCTCTGTTACAAATACTATCATGAGCCTTGATGATTTCTAGTATATCCAAAGTCTTAGGCTTATACCCTCGTTTAATGCCTTCAGCATATGTTGGAATGAACCTTCTCTCTAAAAGTCTATTTTGTGTTGAGAACCAGGCTGCAGCTTCTGCCTTCTTATGTTTAGGAATATTCCAAAGATGGGTTACATAGTCTTCTATCTGTTTAACGCTTAAGTCAGGTATGTGATACTTTATTTTTTTCCATCCTTCATCAAACCAAATCTTAATTTCTTTAGAGATAGTTTCTATATGTTTCTTGTGTTTATCAAGAACTTTCTGCAGATCAGGTCTGTTAAATTCTTTAGGTACATCTGTCTTCTCAAGTGCAAATATGAATACTTCTCTTTGCTCAGGAGTGGTTTTCTGCTCAATGCTATTGACAAATTTATTAGTTTCGTAATTGGCTAAGTTTAAATTACCTCTTCCCTCACGGACTATTTCCATAGCCTCTTCTTTGACTTTAGGAAATGGATTAGGTGGTTTTTCAGGCACTTTTATCTTAAGACGATTAGTTAATTTGTTTATGATTTTTCCAACTTCGTCGAGAGGAATTCCTGTATAAAGCTTAACGCCACTAGTAACTGGATGTGTGTACTTGACCTTTGGCTTTTCAAATACCCAAAAGTCTGAATGTGCTCTTCTTGCCCTAATTTGCTTTACAATATTTGGTGGAAGAGGCATTAGTCTAGTTGGAGTGTATATAAATCTATCAATAGGCTTGAATCCTGTAGCTACTGCAAAGTTGTACATCTCTACCGATGACGCAAAGATACGATCCGTGCGACTTATGTCCTGAATCTTTACAATTAACTTTCCACCAGGTTTTAGTATTCTAAATGATTCATCTAAGCCCTTCTTAAAAAAACTCCATAGATCATTCACTGTCTCAAACTTGGTAAATCTTCCAGTTATTATTCCAGTAGACTTTCTATCTTTGGTAGGCTCTACAAGAAATGGAGGATCAAACATTACAGAATTAACAGATCCATCTTCAAGTGGAACTCCTTCCATTATGTCAGATTTAATAACCCCCTCTTTTTCAATCCTCTTATCAAGTTTATATTTAGGCTCTATACCAGTATTTTTCCATATAGTCCCTTTGCTATATGTTATATCTGCATCAAACTTGCCTTCAGTATGTAACTTAGCAATATCCTTTATTATTTGACTCTGATCTTCATTTACAGACTTTATTACTCTACCTTTAAACTTTCTATAAGTATCTTTCAGAAGTTTAGCTGCTTTGAAAGGATTAATTCCACTATAAAGTTCTACATCTTCCCTTTGTTTTTTTATTGAACGAAGTGGTTCAACACTTTTAGCCCAATTATCTAATTTCCCTAAGTACTCAGAGAAGTTCTGCAACTCAACTGATGTCATACTTTCAAATATACCAGGTGGTACTTCTGTTCCATCAGCCCATAATTTAGAATGCTCAACTAATTGACTCAATAAGTCGAGAGTTACATTTATATCAACCTTTTCTCCATCAGTCCAACTATTGATTTCATTAATTATTCTTGACAATAGTACTTCAGGTGTATCTATCTTATCATATTCTGGTAACATTTCTAAGTTACGCTTAGTTATTTCTGGATCTTCCCTAAATCGCTCATATAAGTCCACAGATTCATGAGGCTTTGCTTCTGCAACCTCTTCAATCTTAGCGTCAAGTTCTCCTTCTCCAAACCAATCTATTTCAGTTTCGCCTT
>NZ_CEZJXU010000458.1:0-2007 GCF_983023055.1 Dethiosulfatibacter sp.
ATGTTTAATACATTTTCGGCTTCTACAGTAGGCTCATAGAGTTCGTAAAGAAATTTGAGATTTTCGTCGTAGTAGCCCCACTTTTCAATATTTGATGTAAGGAAAAGTCTGTTTATACGGCCGTCGAATGATGCGGATATTATATCTTCAAGTATGTCGGATCCATTTCCGATACTTTTTGCTTCGCTGAATTTTTCCATCATGGCATCTGTTATTTTATTGAATCTTTCATCCATGATTTTATGTGCCCTGTCCTTCAAATCCTTAGGATGGATATTATCGGGATTTCCATCTATATGCTGGTCCATCAAATTTGGATACTTGTTTGCATCCTTATACATTGATGTGATATAGCTAACACCAGAAACGATTAGAGGAAGTTCATTTTTTGGTATGAAATTAAGTATATCTGTGCTTACCATTTGCATGAATCTATTTATATGGCTCTTATTGTCCTCTGCACTGCCGCCGTGACCATGGTATACTGCTGATGAGGTATTCGGATTTCCTGAATGGAACTGTAGCTGTCTTTCAGGATCGTCCATTTGCAGTGCCTCGTCAAGGGATGTAGGCATATCAAGCTCTATTTCTTTGATATTGAATTCGTCACAAAGATACAGCTTTATATTCTTTTGGCTTAGTGACAAGAGGTAATAGTTTTCATCCTTTGTAATCATTGACAATAGAGGTATTATATTGAATTCTTTTGACACATGAACTTTTTCCTGGAATTTTACAGGCATTTTGAAAAATTTGAATGTATCGCCGGAGATGAAAAGTGCAAGACCTTCGTTGCTGTTTTGCCAGAAAATCAAATCTTCAATTAAATCATATGCTTTCTTCAGGATGTTTTTGGCATCGGGCTCCGATACATTGAGTAAGGCAAGCTTTTTCTCAGCTTCCTTTAGTTGATTCTTCAAGAGAATCCTTCCTTTCAATATATCCTTCCCAGCCTTTTCAGTAGGTAGGTAAATGGAGATACATGGATCGAGCTTTGTTTCGATGAGTTTTAGAACATCTTCTTTTCTTAATTGATTCATTAATAAACCTCCTTATAATATTTGAGTTATATCAGCAAGTTTTAATGAAAGCATCCTCAATTTATTTGTTATCGCGTCTAACGCGACATAGTCGTTTGTCTATGACTAGGAAAGTTAAAATATGCAAAATACTTTGAAGTGTTGGTATTTTACGATTAATGGGAAACGAGATGTTATGAAAGGGTATTTATGTCTATGTTAATTATATCATATTTGGACTTGATAAAATACAAGATGGGAAATTAAATTTCACTCTTGCCGTGCTTTACTTTGATGTACTTATAATTTATAATAATTTTAGATAATGGAGTGATGATGTGAAAAATAAAAAAGACAAACAAGCATATGAAAAGGTTATAGAATATATTGGACAACAGGTGGAAGAAGGCATTCTCTGCAAAGGGGATAAGGTAACAACGGAAAGAAAGCTGGTTGAAATTCTTGGAATAGGAAGGAATTCAATTAGAGAGGCTCTTGAAATTTTAGATATTATCGGAATAGTCGAAAGAAAACAAGGTGATGGAACATATATAAGAAAAGAATTTGAAAGCTGGTTTTCTGGCCCTATGTCTATTGCCTTCATGCTTTCAGATACTGGAAAGAATGAAATTTTTGAGTTCAGAAATATGATAGAAGTGGAAATAGCAACTCTTGCAGCAGAAAGAATTACAGATGGTGAAATTGAGGAATTGAAAGAGTGTTATGGAAAATTGATAAATATGGATGATGAAATCATAAGTGCAAAATATGATAATAAATTCCACGGTTTGCTAGCAAGGGCAACAAAGAATATTATTATTATAAATTCATACAATGCAATGGAATATATGATGAATATGATGATTTATGACATTAGAGCAAGGGGTATCTTGTCGGAAGGATATGAGCTTATGGTAAGAATTCACAAAGATGTTTTTGAAGCTGTTGTAGACAGAAATCCTGAAGAAGCCAGAAAAGCAATGAAACG
>NZ_CEZJXU010000459.1:0-2000 GCF_983023055.1 Dethiosulfatibacter sp.
AACTGCATCCCAAAATAACATTTATCATTGGAGAAAATGGAAGCGGAAAATCCACGCTTCTTGAAGCCATAGCAGTTGCTTTTGGATTCAATGCAGAAATAGAATATATGGAAACAGACCATTATCAGATTACAAAAAGATTTTTAAACGATACAGAGGGAATGCTTAGGATTTTAATGGACAAATGATAAAATTGAATTTTACAAGGAGGATTGCAATGGCCAAGGTTCATGAAATAAAAAAAGAATTGGAAAAATATATAGATAATGATAAGATTAATGTTCTCACTCGTTTTTTCAAGACTGGACATGGGGAATATGGCGAAGGTGATAAGTTCATTGGAGTTACTGTACCAAATCAGAGAAAGGTGGTACAAAAGTTCTACAGGAATGTATCTGTAAGTGATGTAATAGATCTTCTTCATTCAGATATTCATGAATACAGGCTTACATCTCTTCTCGTGCTTGTGAAAATTTTCGAAAAATCAAAGGATTATGATTTAAAGAAAGAAATTTATGAAGAATATATTAGTAATACTGATTATATAAACAACTGGGACCTGGTGGATTCATCAGCTCATAAAATTATGGGACCTTTTTTGGATGATTGCAGCAGGGAAATACTATATGAATTTGCAAAAGAGAGCCATCTTTGGAAACAGAGAATTTCAATAATGACAACTTTTCATTTTATCAAAAATGGAGACTTTGTAGATGCCCTTAAAATAAGCAAAATACTACTTAATCATGAACATGACCTGATACACAAGGCTGTTGGCTGGATGTTGAGAGAAATTGGTAACAGAGATTACCAAATTGAATATGATTTTCTGATAGAATACTATAATCAAATGCCTCGTACCATGTTAAGATACAGTATTGAGAAATTTGACGAAAAGATTAGACAAAAATTTTTAAAAGGAGAAATTTGATTGAATAGTTATATACTTTATATTATTACAGCAGTTCTACTTCTTGTTTCGTTTAAAAAAGATAAAAAAAAGACAAAAATGGCATTAAAAAAAGGATGGAAATCCTTGATGAAAATACTTCCGCAGCTTCTTGGAATACTGATGCTTGTAGGACTAATTTTTTCCGTATTTAATGCCGAAACAATTTCAAAGGTTATTGGTGAAGAGTCTGGATGGATAGGTGTTGTTGTTTCGGCAGTTGTGGGAGCAATTACACTGATACCTGGATTTGTTGCTTTTCCAACAGCTGCAATGGTTTTGCAAAACGGAGCAGGTTATATGCAGATTGCGGCTTTTGTATCATCATTAATGATGGTTGGTGTCATGACGGCTCCATTGGAAATGGAATATTTTGGAAAGAAGATGACAATAATTAGAAATGTGTTTGCATTTTTATTTTCGTTTGTCGTAGCATTTGTAATAGGGAGGATACTGGGATGATCAAGATAATTAAGAAATACAGAATGTTTTTGATTTCAGCACTTGTTCTATCAGTAATGTATTTTGTCAATAGGGAAATGGCTGAGAGGGCAATGCATATGACATTGTACGGCTTTAAGGAAATGGTTACAATACTTCCGCCTATATTCATACTTTTAGGACTTTTGGATGTTTGGGTTCCAAGAGAACTTATGATCACACATATGGGATCGAATTCAGGAATAAGGGGAATTATGCTTGCATTTTTCCTAGGTTCAGCGGCAGTAGGACCATTATACGGAGCATTTCCCGTAGCTGCGGTGCTCATGAAGAAAGGTGCCAAGTTTAGCAATGTTTTAATCTTTATTGGTGCCTGGTCAACTACAAAAATCCCTATGTTTTTGTTTGAAATGGCATCTCTGGGAAAGCCCTTTGCAATTACGAGACTGCTGGTTGACATACCTGGTATAATCATAATCGCATGGCTTATAGAAAAAATCATGCATAAAAATGAAATTGAAGATATTTACAAGAAGTCAGCAACAATGTAGTTTAAGGATGGCAATTAAATATATTTGAGCAACAAGAAAGCAGCTACGCTGCGTTAACC